>NZ_JBIWAL010000006.1:9256-84517 GCF_044760045.1 Pseudomonas sp. NPDC098747
ACGGGTCAGCGCTTCGGGCGCTAGACGCAAGCTGGCAGCAACAGGATCAGGCATCGGGCTTCCTTAACAATCAGGCGGGGCAGATAGCGGCATTCTGGCGCTGCCCGTACCCCACTGGCAAGGCGCGCCATGTGACAAAGCATAGACAAACGCCCGTCCCGTGACCCGCCCCCTTGAAACCGGGGTTTATTCCAAATATTTTGGAAAATCTCACGGAACCCCAGGAACGTGCCTAAACTCCAAACTGCGCGGCTGGAACTAATACCGGCCCACTGGCACCGTTAGGAGCCAGAACCCTGTCCATTGGTATGCACATAAAGAGATAAAAGCTATGAAACGGATTCTTCTCGGTACTCTCTTCACCGCTGTATCCATCAACGCAATGGCGCAAGCTCCAGGCGGCCCGGATTGCGGTTGGGGCAACATGCTGTTCGAAGGTCAGCGTGGCACCCCGGCTCACTTCCTGGCATCCACCACCAACGGCACTTCCGGTAACGCCACGTTTGGTATGACCTCCGGCACCAACGGTTGCTCGACTAACGCGTCGCTGACCTATGGCGGCAAATCCTGGATTGCCATGAATGGCATGATGAACGAGCTGTCTGAAGACATGGCCAAGGGCAACGGCGAAGCGCTGACGACCTATGCCGTGGTACTGGGCGTGGCGCCGGAAGACCGTGCGCACTTCGCTGCTGTGACTCACGAGCACTTCCAGCAGATCTTCAGCAAGGCTGACGTGACCGCTGAAGACGTGCATACCAACACCCTGTCCGTGCTGAAATCAGACGCCCGTCTGGCCAAGTACGCAACGCAGGCTTAAGCTCGACCCCGCCCGCTTCCTTCGGGGAGCGGGTTTTATTTTGAGTGCAATGAGTCAATTGTGACGCTGAACCTGTGGCGAGGGGATTTATCCCCGATCGGCTGCGTAGCAGTCGTGAAACCATCCAATGCGGTGTATCTGATACTCCGCGGTTTGCAGGTTTGGGGGCCGCTTCGCAGCCCATCGGGGATAAATCCCCTCGCCACAGGGAATCGGTTGCCATCTGTTCCCTTTTGACTAAAGCCTCCACTTGGGCCTTTATTTTCTTTCGACTTAAGTTGCCGACTATGCTCAAACGCCTTGCCTGGCTGGCGCTCTGTGTCTGCGCCCCGCTGTCCGCCGCGCCAAACATCGATCCTCAACGTTTGCAGCAACTGGCCAACGACCGCTTCTGGATTTCCCTCGGTCATTACGAAACCGCCAAGCTCGGCGGCTGGCGCAGCTATGTCAGCGACAAGAAGTTCTTTCTCGCGCCCGATGGCAATGAACACCCCGAGCATGAACTGGCCGCCACCGTGCAGGCGTTGTACGCCCCGGCCAGTCTCGGTGAGCAACACGCGCAATGCGTTTATCCCGCCCGCACCCGCTGGTTGAAAGCGCAGCTCAACCTGACCGATCTGCCGGCGCCGGCGTGCGCCGAGTACAAAAAGTGGTTCAAGGACGTCTCGCCACACAGCGCGGTGATGATTTTCCCGGCGGCTTATCTCAACAGCCCGTCGTCGATGTTCGGCCACACGCTGCTGCGCATCGATCAGGCTGACGTACAAAGCGACAAGACTTCGCTGCTCAGTTACGCGATCAACTTCGGCGCCTATATCGAAGGTTCGGACAACAGCATTCTCTACGCCTGGAAAGGCTTGATGGGCGGCTATCCGGGTCTGTTTGCGCTGGTGCCGTATCAGGAAAAACTCTCCGAATACCGCAGCCTGGAAAACCGCGATCTGTGGGAGTACCGGCTCAACCTGACGCAGGAAGAAACCGCGCGCATGGTCGAGCATGTGTGGGAGTTGAAGCAGATCCAGTTCGACTATTTTTTCTTCGACGAAAACTGCTCCTATCGCCTGCTCGAACTGCTGCAAGTGGCCCGGCCGAGTCTTCGCCTGACCGAACAATTCCCGCTGACGGCGATCCCCACCGACACGGTCAAAGCCGTAAAAGAAGCGGGGCTGGTGGAAAGCATCGAATACCGCCCGTCCCGTGAGCGTGAACTGCTCAGCCGCGCCGAGCCTTTGACTGGCGAGGAACAGGACTGGGTGCTGAAAGTCAGCGCTGATCAGCAGCAATTGCAAACCCCAACGTTCCAGGCCCTGCCCCGCGACCGGCAAGCGCTGATCATCGATGCGGCGTATCGGCTGGAGCGCTATCGCGCCAACGGTCAGGAACGTGATCCGCAACGGGCACAGCGCAGCTTTGAACTGCTGCGGGCCATCAACAAAAACCCGCCGCCGGAACTGGAAATCCCTCGTCCCGGCCTGCCGGAGGATGGCCACGAGTCACGCACCTGGCAGGCCGGGCTCGGTACTCGCGGCGACCGTGCGTTCGCTGAGTACGGCTTGCGCATGGCGTATCACGACCTCAACGACAACGCCGAAAGTTTCCCGCTCGGTGCACAGATCGAAATCCTGCAGATGAAGTTGCGCCAGTACGAAGGCAATCACTGGCAGTTCCAGCAACTGGATCTGGCGACCATCCGCTCGCTGACGCCGCGTAATGAATTGCTGCAGCCACTGTCGTGGCAAGTGACTGGCGGGCTTGAGCGCGTGCCGGGCAAGCATGATGACGAAACCCTGGTCAGCCACGTCAATGGCGGTGGTGGCGGTACGTGGCAATTGGGTGAAGACGTGCTCGGTTTTGCCCTCGGCACGGTGCGCGTCGAACACAACAATGACTTCGCCGAGTTCGTTTCCCCGGCTGCCGGTTTCAATACCGGCGTGCTGTGGAAGAATCCGCTGGGCAACCTGAGCCTCGAGGCCAAAGGTGACTACTTCATCAATGGCGAAGTGCGCCGCAGCCTGAGCCTGAATCAGCAGTGGGAGTTGTCGCGCAATCTGGGTTTACGCTTGAGTGCGCAGCGTGAGTTCAGTCATGTGGCGACGCCGGAGACTGAAGTGATGCTTGAGGTGAAGTGGTATCACTATTGACCTCTGACGCACATCACCCCTGTGGGAGCGAGCTTGCTCGCGAAAGCGGTGGATCAGTCGATACTTGGATTGCCTGACAGGACGCCTTCGCGAGCAAGCTCGCTCCCACATTGGTTCTGTGGCGTTAATGGATTTTTCACAGGCCTTCGACAACCGCCTCATGAATCCCCTTCTAGACTTTCCTTATCAGCCGAGAACCGGCTCGGGAGAGTGCGATGTGGCGGTGTGCGGTTTCGCTGGGTATTTTGCTGTCGCTGGGCGGTTGCCAGACCACTCACGAAGATTTGATCGCCAAGGGTTATCCACCGGCCTTCGCCGACGGTTTCGATGATGGTTGTGTCAGCGGCCGGCAAGCCGCCGGATCAATCAGCGGCGAGTTTCGCAAGAATGTGCCGCGCTATCTCAAGGACAAGCAATACGCCGAAGGCTGGACCGACGGCTTTCGCCAGTGTCAGGCAATGCTGGAAAACAAGGATCGCGACGACTATCGCAATGCACACTGGGACGATCGCGAGCGCGCCTGGCAGCAGCAGAAAGACCAGGGCGCCGCGCGGGCCTATCGCTCGCAATAGGTCGTTTGCAGACATCCGATGAAACCAAATCCCTGCGAGCATGGCCAAACCCATTAACGGGGAGGACACCATGAGCCGTGCTTTCGTCAACGAAGACAACGCCGCCGCGCAAGCCGATCAGCCAGTTGAACGGCAGGTCAGCGCGCAGCCCAATTACGTCACACAGCTGGGTCTGGAACAGTTGCAGGCGAAAGTCGCCGAGCTGCAAGCGCTGCACGCTGAACAATCGGCCAAGGGTGAGCAGGCCGACAAGCAACGGCTGGCTGATCTCGAACGGGATCTGCGTTATTTCAACCAACGCCTGGGCAGCGCGCAGGTTGCCGTCGCTGCGACGTCCACCAGCACAGTGCAGATCGGCAGTTGGGTCACCTACGCCGACGAACACAACACTGAACATCGGGTGCAACTGGTCGGCGAAGATCAAGCCGATGCGAACAAAGGCCTGATCAATTGGGGCTCACCCTTGGGCCGGGCGCTGCTTGGCGCCCAGCTCAACGATGAAGTGCTGTGGCAGCGCCCCGCCGGCGATCAGGTGATTGAAGTGATTCGAATCGATCCTGCTTAAACCACGCCCTGAGCCAGCATCGCATCGGCGACTTTGACGAAGCCGGCGATATTCGCACCTTTGACGTAGTTGATCAGCCCGTTCTCTTCGCCGTAATGCACGCAGGCGTGGTGGATCGACTGCATGATCGCGTGCAACTTGCTGTCCACCTCGCCCGCCGTCCACAGCAAGCGCATGGCGTTCTGCGACATCTCCAGACCGCTCACGGCCACGCCGCCAGCATTTGAGGCCTTGCCCGGTGCGAACAGAACCCCTGCTTCAATGAAGATATCCACAGCCTCCAGAGTGGTCGGCATGTTTGCGCCTTCGGCCACACATACGCAGCCGTTGCGCAGCAGTACGCGGGCAGACTCGGCGCCGAGTTCATTTTGCGTGGCGCACGGCAGCGCGATATCGCAGGGCAGCGACCAAGGGAGCTGATTGGCGCGGAACTCCAGACCGAAGGCGGCCGCCAATTCGCTGATGCGCCCGCGTTTGACGTTTTTCAGTTCCAGCAGCGCCAGCCACTGTTCTTCGCTCAACCCGGCTTCGCAATACAACGTGCCTTCGGAGTCGGACAGGGAAATCACCTTGCCGCCCAGATCCATGACTTTGCGCGCCGCGTACTGGGCAACGTTGCCGGAGCCGGAGATCGCCACGCGCTTGCCTTCAACGGTCTGCTCGCGGCGCTTGAGCATCTCTTCAGCAAAATACACGCAGCCAAAACCGGTGGCTTCCGGGCGAATCAGGCTGCCGCCGTAGGTCATGCCTTTGCCGGTCAGCACGCTGGTGAACTGGTTGCTCAGGCGCTTGTACTGGCCGAACAGGAAACCGATTTCCCGCGCGCCAACACCGATATCACCGGCAGGCACGTCAACGTCTGCGCCAATATGGCGATACAGCTCGCTCATGAACGCCTGGCAGAAACGCATGACTTCGGCGTCACTCTTGCCCTTCGGATCGAAGTCCGAACCGCCCTTGCCGCCGCCCATGGGCAACGAGGTCAGCGAGTTCTTGAAGGTCTGCTCGAAGGCGAGGAATTTCAACACGCCCATGTTCACCGATGGGTGGAAACGCAAGCCGCCCTTGTAGGGACCGATGGCGCTGTTCATCTGGATACGGAAACCGCGGTTGACCTGAACCTTGCCCTGATCGTCGACCCACGACACCCGAAACACCACCGCCCGCTCCGGCTCACAGATGCGCTCCAGAATCCCCGAGGTCAGGTAATGCGGATTGGCCTCAAGAAAAGGCCACAGACTGCGCAGGACTTCTTCGACGGCCTGGTGGAATTCGGGTTGATCCGGGTCGCGTTGTTTCAGGCGTGCGAGGAAGGATTCGACGGATTCAATCATGGGAAAAGTCTCGGCAAATTTATTGTCGTTGGAAGAGATTGAGCCGGACTGTAGCAAAGGAATTGCATACAGGAATAGATTGAAATGTCGCTATTATGAAATTAAATGGTGCACAGGATATAAATCAGGCGGATTTCTGGATCGGCTTTGCATCTGAATGGGGTGATCAAATTCTCGTTATGCACCACCCGTAATACCGCTATCGCTGGCAAGCCAGCCCCACAGTGAACAGCGGTGAAACAAGGACCCCGGCCTCCACACAAAACCCTGAGGGACTTGGCTATCCAGTTCCCACAGTGGACTGAGGTGGAGCAAAGACCCCCGCTTCCACACAAAACCCTGTGGGAGCTGGCTTGCCAGCGATGAATCCACCTCGGTATCCCTGAAAAACCCAGGCAAAAAAAACGGAGCCCGAAGGCTCCGCTTTTCATGCAACCAACCCTAATCAGGCCAGTTTCTTGTGGCGTACCCGGTGTGGCTGGGCAGCCGCTTCGCCGAGACGCTTTTTGCGGTCGGCTTCGTACTCGGTGTAGTTACCTTCGAAGAAGATCGCTTGCGAGTCGTCTTCGTACGCCAGGATGTGGGTCGCGACGCGGTCAAGGAACCACCGATCGTGAGAGATCACAATGGCGGCGCCCGGGAAGTCCAGCAGGGCTTCTTCCAGCGAACGCAGGGTTTCAACGTCGAGGTCGTTGGACGGTTCGTCGAGCAGCAGGACGTTGCCGCCCTCTTTCAGGGTCAGCGCCAGGTGCAAGCGACCACGCTCACCACCGGACAGGTCCTTGACGAACTTCTGCTGATCGCCGCCCTTGAAGTTGAAGCGACCGACGTAGGTACGCGACGGGATCTCGTAGTTGCCGATGCGGATCTGGTCGGAACCGTCGGAGATCTGCTGGAACACAGTCTTGCTGCCGTCGAGGTCTTCGCGGCTCTGATCGACGCACGCCAGTTGCACGGTTTCGCCGACTTCGATGCTGCCCGAATCCGGTGTTTCCTTGCCCATCAACATGCGGAACAGGGTCGACTTACCGGCACCGTTACCGCCGATCACGCCGACGATGGCGCCCTTCGGCATCGAGAACGACAAGTTGTCGATCAACACGCGATCGCCGTAGCCCTTGGTGACGTTCTTGAATTCGATGACCTTGTCGCCCAGACGCGGACCGGCCGGGATGTAGATTTCGTTGGTTTCCGAACGCTTCTGGAATTCCTGCGATTGCATTTCTTCGAAGCGTTGCAGACGAGCCTTGGATTTCGACTGGCGGGCCTTGGCGCCTTTGCGCACCCACTCCAATTCTTCTTTCATGGCTTTTTCGTGAGCCGACTGCTGCTTGGATTCGGCAGCCAGACGATCGGACTTGGCTTCAAGCCAACCCGAATAGTTGCCTTCGTAAGGAATGCCCGCGCCGCGGTCGAGCTCCAGAATCCAGCCAGCAACGTTATCCAGGAAGTAACGGTCGTGCGTAATCGCGACCACGGTGCCCGGGAAGTCGTGCAGGAAGTGCTCCAGCCACGCCACGGAGTCAGCGTCCAAGTGGTTGGTTGGTTCGTCGAGCAGCAGCATGTCCGGAGCGGACAGCAGCAGACGGCACAGGGCCACACGACGCTTTTCACCACCGGAGAGGAATTCGACCTTGGCATCCCAGGCAGGCAGACGCAGCGCGTCGGCGGCGACTTCCAGTTGACGGTCCAGGTTGTGGCCGTCGCTGGCTTGCAGGATCGCTTCGAGCTTGGCCTGTTCAGCCGCCAGTTTGTCGAAGTCGGCGTCTTCTTCAGCGTAAGCCGCGTAGACTTCGTCCAGGCGCGCCTGGGCGTTCTTGATCACACTGACCGCTTCCTCGACCACTTCACGCACGGTCTTGGTCGGATCAAGCTGTGGCTCTTGCGGCAGATAACCGATGTTCAGGTCCGGCATCGGACGGGCTTCGCCCTCGAACTCGGTGTCGACGCCGGCCATGATTTTCAGCAGCGTGGATTTACCCGAACCATTAAGGCCGAGCACGCCGATCTTGGCGCCGGGGAAGAAGGACAGCGAAATGTTTTTGAGAATTTCCCGCTTCGGCGGAACAACTTTGCCCAGCCGATGCATGGTGAATACGTATTGAGCCATGGAGAACCTTGGGTCAGTGACAGATGAATGATTGGAGCGCAGGCGATGCCCGGCCAGGCCGATGCGCGTCGTTCACTTGATCACTTGATGGCCATCAAGGCGTGCGCGCTAAAAAAACCTGAGTCTAGGAGCTGGAACGCTCCCGCGTAACCGGCAAAGCTACCTTAATGACCGGTGGCAGTCCAGCCGCGCAGGGCTGGCACTTCGCCACAACTCAAGGCATGCTAGCCGCCCTTCGGGCGTCCGGCTTATAGTGCATGTCGCGCCAGTCCAGCCAGACCGCAGGATTCCAGCTTGTCCAAAGTCACTCCGCCAGCCTCTGTGAGCAGCACCCAACCGGCGCCCGGCTCGCCCCTGCGCGGAACATTAAAGGGTGCGCTGGCGACACTCGTGCTTTTGCTGCTGGCGTTGCTGTTCTGGCAATTGCTCGACCAATTGCGCGAAACCCAGAAAAACCAGCGCCAGTACACCATCGATTACACCGCCGACCTCGCTTCGCAGGTCAGCCTGAACATGGCGTTGAACGCGCAAATCGCGCTCAATCTTCTACCGATCGTCGAACAGCCGCAGTCAGCCGACGAACAGCAGGCGTTGCTGCGCAAGCTCCAGCAATCGTTGCCCGATCTGCGCAGCATGGCGCTGCTCAGCCCTTCCGGCAGAATTATCAGTGACAGCGCAGCGGACAGTTCCGACGCCGACTACCTGACTGAACTGGTGCGCCGAAGCCGCTCCCAGGCGCACTACTTCAGCAACGCCGACGACGGCTCTCTCGTGCACCTGCTGCTGCATCAGGCCAGCGGCAACACGCGCGGCTACTGGGTCTTGCGCCTGACGCCGACCTTCTTCGACTCGCTGACCAAACAAAGTGAAACCGGCCTGCGTCCACTGTGGCTGGTGGAAAACCGCCTCAACCATCAGATCATCAGCCGCGACGAGGCACTGTCGTCGGCCAAGCCCGGCGTGCTGAGCCCGGATGATCTGGCCAACACCGTGCTCACGGTGCCGCTGAGCAGCAGCGACTGGCAATTGCGCGGCCTGTTCGACCGTCAACGGGTGCTGGAAGAGTTGCTGCCGGCGTTCATCGGCAAATGCCTGCTGGGCCTGGCCTTCTCGATGCTACCGGTGATCGCCCTGCTGAACATGCGCCGCCGTCAGCGCCAACTGCATGAAGGTCGTCGACGCTATCAGGATATTTTCGAAGGCACCGGCGTGGCCCTCTGCGTGCTCGACCTGTCCGGTCTCAAGCAATTTTTCGACAAGTTCCAGATCCAGACCAGCGATCAACTCAAGGCCTGGCTCGATCAGCCGCAACAGCGCCAGCAATTGCTCCAGGAACTGCGCGTCACCGAGGTCAATCAGGTGGCCCTGCAACTGCTCAATGTCAATTCCTGTGACGACGCCTGGCAACTGTTGATCGACGGCCACCCGCACCGTCACTGTGCGATCGGCAATCAGATTCTGGATGCCGTGCTGCAACAGCAAAAGCAGCTGGAACTGGAAATCAAACTGCCGGACATCAACGGCCGCGATCAACACCTGTGGATGGTGCTGCGCCTGCCGACCGAACAGCATGACTACAAAGCGGTGATCCTCAGCATCAACGACATCACCAGCCGCAAACTGATTGAGCTGTCACTGCTGGAGCGTGAAGGTTTCTGGTCGGACGTGGTGCGTACCGTGCCGGATCATCTGTACGTGCAGGACGTGATCAGCCAGCGGATGATTTTCAGCAACCACCACCTCGGCCAGACGCTCGGTTACAACCGCAGCGAACTGCATCAGATGGGCGAGTATTTCTGGGAAATCCTGCTGCACCCGGAAGATGCCGACTACTACCATCGCTCGCGGCAGATGCAACGCCACGCCGGTTACAGCCAGTTGCTGCAATGTCAGTTGCGCTTCCGCCATCGAGATGGCGAGTGGCGGCGCTTCGATATCCGTGAACAGGCACTGGCCCGCGACAAACACGATCAGGTCACGCGGATCATCGGCGTGGCCAAGGACATAACCGAGCAGATCGAGGCCAGCGAATCCCTGCGCAACAGCGAGCAGCGCTACCGCATGCTCGCCGAGAGCATCAGCGACGTGATCTTCTCCACCGACAGCAAGCTGTCGCTGAACTATGTCAGCCCCTCGGTACAAGCGGTGCTGGGCTACGACGCCGAGTGGATTTTCCAGAACGGCTGGCAATCGACCATCGCCAACCCGCAGCAACTGAGCGGGGTCTACGGTTTGATGGATCGGGTCAGCAAGGCCCTCGACAACCCCGAACAACTGACGCAGTTGCGCAACCAGGTGCAGACGCAACTGTTCCTGTTCGACTGCCTGCGCGCCGACGGCCGCAAGATCCCGATCGAGTTGCGTCTGGTACTGGTGTGGGACGAACACGGTGCGTTCGAAGGCGTGCTGGGCGTCGGCCGCGACATCAGCCAGCAGCGCCGCGCCGAAAAAGACCTGCGCATGGCCGCCACGGTTTTCGAACATTCGACTTCGGCGATCCTGATCACCGACCCGGCCGGCTATATCGTCCAGGCCAACGAAGCCTTCAGCCGGGTCAGCGGTTACGCGGTGGCCGAAGTCCTCGACCAGTTACCGAACATGCTCACCGTCGACGAACAACAGGACGCGCACCTGCGTTACGTGCTCAAGCAGTTGCATCAGCACAGCACCTGGGAGGGAGAAGTCTGGCTCAAACGCCGTAACGGCGAGCATTACCCGGCGTGGGTCGGCATCACCGCGGTGCTCGACGACGAGGGCGATCTGGCCAGTTACGTGTGTTTCTTCAGTGACATTAGCGAGCGCAAGGCAAGCGAGCAGCGGATTCACCGCCTCGCCTACTACGACGCCCTGACCCATCTGCCGAACCGCACGTTGTTCCAGGATCGTCTGCACACCGCACTGCAATCGGCTGAGCGGCAGAAGTCGTGGGTGGTGTTGATGTTCCTCGACCTCGACCGTTTCAAACCGATCAACGACTCCCTCGGCCACGCCGCCGGCGACCGCATGTTGAAAGACATGGCCACGCGCCTGCTGGCCTGCGTCGACGATGACGACACCGTGGCGCGCATGGGCGGCGATGAATTCACCCTGCTGCTGCAACATCGCTCCAGCCGCGAACTGGCGCTGAACCGGGCGATTCATGTGGCCGAGCAGATTCTCGCCAGTCTGGTGCGACCGTTCGTGCTTGAAGGTCGTGAGTTCTTTGTCACCGCGAGTATCGGCATCGCCCTGAGCCCGCAGGACGGCAACGAACTGAGCCAGTTGATGAAGAACGCCGACACCGCGATGTACCACGCCAAAGAGCGCGGCAAGAACAACTTCCAGTTCTATCAGGCCGACATGAACGCCAGTGCACTGGAGCGTCTGGAGCTGGAAAGCGACCTGCGCCATGCCTTGGAACAAGACGAATTCGTCCTGTATTACCAACCGCAATTCAGCGGCGACGGCAAACGCCTCACCGGCGCCGAAGCCCTGCTGCGCTGGCGCCATCCGCGTCGCGGGCTGGTGCCGCCGGGTGATTTTATTCCGGTACTGGAAGAACTCGGGCTGGTGGTGGACGTCGGCGACTGGGTGATCAGCGAGGCGTGCCGTCAGCTCAAGACCTGGCACCAGAACCGTGTGCGCGTGCCGAAGGTCTCGGTGAACATCTCGGCGCGGCAGTTCTCCGACGGCCAGCTCGGCACGCGGATCGCCACGATCCTGCGCGAAACCGGCCTGCCACCGGCATGTCTGGAGCTGGAGCTGACCGAAAGTATCCTGATGCGTGAAGTCAGCGAGGCGATGCAGATTCTCGCGGGACTGAAAAACCTCGGTCTGAGCATCGCGGTTGATGACTTCGGCACTGGTTATTCATCGCTGAACTACCTCAAGCAGTTCCCGATCGACGTGCTGAAAATCGACCGAACGTTCGTCGATGGCCTGCCTTCCGGCGAGCAGGACGCGCAGATCGCCCGCGCCATCATCGCCATGGCTCACAGCCTGAATCTGGCGGTGATCGCCGAGGGCGTGGAAACCCATGAACAACTGGACTTCCTGCGTGAGCATGGCTGCGATGAAGTGCAGGGTTATCTGTTCGGGCGACCGATGCCGGCGGGGCGGTTTGAGGCGCAGTTCAGCAATGATGCGCTGTTCATGTTTGACTGAAGTTTTGTGGTGTTGTCTTCGCGAGCAAGCTCGCTCCCACAGGAATTGATGTCGATCACAAAATCGAAGATTTGCCTCGGTTAATGTGGGAGCGAGCTTGCTCGCGAAGGGGCCGGCCAAAGCACCACACATCGGTCATGAAAGCCACTTGTCTGCGACATGATGTCGTTTCATATGCCATCCAAAACCCATTGGGTTAGAATGCCCCCCTTTTCTGCCCCCGATCCTTGAGGACCGCCATGTTCAGCCGTGATTTGACTATTGCCAAGTACGACGCCGATCTCTTTGCCGCCATGGAGCAAGAAGCCGTGCGCCAGGAAGAGCACATTGAGCTGATCGCTTCGGAAAACTACACCAGCCCAGCGGTGATGGAAGCTCAAGGCTCGGTATTGACCAACAAATACGCCGAAGGTTATCCGGGCAAGCGCTACTACGGTGGTTGCGAGTACGTCGATATCGTTGAGCAGCTTGCAATTGATCGTGCCAAAGAACTGTTCGGCGCCGATTACGCCAACGTTCAGCCGCACGCGGGTTCGCAAGCCAACGCTGCTGTTTACCTGGCTCTGCTGCAGGGTGGCGACACCATTCTGGGCATGAGCCTGGCCCACGGTGGTCACCTGACCCACGGCGCCAGCGTTTCCTCCTCCGGCAAGCTGTACAACGCTATCCAGTACGGCATCGACGCCAACGGCCTGATCGACTACGACGAAGTCGAGCGTCTGGCAGTTGAGCACAAGCCGAAAATGATCGTGGCCGGTTTCTCTGCCTACTCGCAGATTCTGGACTTCCCGCGTTTCCGCGAAATCGCTGACAAGGTTGGCGCTTACCTGTTCGTCGACATGGCTCACGTGGCCGGTCTGGTTGCCGCTGGCGTTTACCCGAACCCGGTACCTTTCGCTGACGTCGTGACCACCACCACACACAAGACCCTGCGCGGTCCACGTGGCGGTCTGATCCTGGCTCGCGCCAACGCCGACATCGAGAAGAAGCTCAACTCCGCCGTATTCCCGGGCGCCCAGGGTGGCCCGCTGGAGCACGTGATCGCCGCCAAAGCGATCTGCTTCAAGGAAGCGCTGCAGCCTGAGTTCAAGACTTACCAGCAACAAGTGGTGAAAAACGCCCAGGCCATGGCCGAAGTGTTCATCGAGCGCGGTTTCGACGTAGTGTCCGGTGGTACCAAGAACCACCTGTTCCTGCTGTCGCTGATCAAGCAAGACATCTCCGGTAAAGACGCCGACGCCGCTCTGGGCAAAGCGTTCATCACCGTGAACAAGAACTCCGTGCCTAACGATCCACGCTCGCCATTCGTCACCTCCGGCCTGCGCTTCGGTACTCCGGCTGTGACCACTCGTGGCTTCAAGGAAGCAGAGTGCAAAGAGCTGGCCGGCTGGATCTGCGACATCCTGGCTGACCTGAACAATGAAGCGGTGATCGACGCCGTTCGTGAGAAAGTCAAAGCCATCTGCAAAAAACTGCCGGTGTACGGCGCTTAATTGCGACGTTAAAACCGCAGCATGAAAAACCGGCCAAGTGATTGGCCGGTTTTTTTTCGCATGGAAAAAAGTCTCGCGCCACCAATGGCTCAAGGTCGGGGCATTGCGCCCAACTGGTCAGACCGGTCATGCCAACTTGTCGATTTTCACTTGTCATTCCGAAAAACCCGAGCGTAGACTGCGCCTGCACTGGACATACCGGTAAGACCACAATAATTAAGTCCTGAATCTGATACGCCCCGCGTACGGCAGCCAGGACACCGACCAGGATTCCTCCCATGCTCAGATGGTGCTCGCGTTCAATCTTCCTTCAAGTGGTTCTCGGACTGGTGCTCGGCATCGTCTGTGGGCTGACCCTTCCGGAATACTCGGCCCAGCTCAAACCGCTCGGCGACGGCTTTATCAAACTGATCAAGATGCTCATCGGCCTGATCGTGTTCTGCGTGGTGGTCAGCGGCATCAGTGGCGCGGGCGACCTGAAGAAGGTCGGTCGCATCGGCCTCAAATCGGTTATCTACTTTGAAGTGCTGACCACCCTCGCGTTGGTGATCGGCCTGGTGTTCGCCTTCAGCACCGGCATTGGCAGCGGCGCGAATATCCATCTGGAGCAACTGTCCACAGCCGACATGGGCGACCTCGCCGAACGCGGCCAGCACATGCACAGCACCACGCAGTTCCTCATGGACCTGATCCCGACGTCGGTGATCGGCGCCTTTGCCGAGAACAACATTCTGCAAGTGCTGCTGTTCTCGGTACTGTTCGGCAGCGCGTTGAATCTGGTCGGTGAAGCGGCTTCCGGGATCTCGCGGCTGATCAACGAACTGAGCCATGTGATCTTCCGGATCATGGGCATGATCGTGCGTCTGGCGCCGATTGGCGTGTTCGGCGCCATCGCCTTCACCACCAGCAAATATGGCATCGATTCGCTGCAACATCTGGGCAGTCTGGTCGGCTTGTTCTACCTGACCTGCATCGCGTTCGTCAGCGTGATTCTGGGCCTGGTGATGCGTGCGTCCGGCCTGCGCATGTGGCCGCTGCTCAAGTACCTGCGCGAAGAGTTGCTGATCGTCATGGGCACGGCATCGTCCGACGCGGTGCTGCCACAGATCATGCGCAAACTGGAACACCTCGGCATCGGCAGCTCGACGGTCGGGCTGGTGATTCCCACCGGATATTCGTTCAACCTCGACGGTTTTTCGATCTACCTGACCCTGGCCATTGTCTTCATCGCCAACGCCACCGGCACACCGCTGGCCATGTCTGATTTGCTGACGATTCTGCTGGTGTCGCTGATCACCTCAAAAGGCGCTCACGGCATTCCCGGATCGGCATTGGTGATTCTGGCGGCGACGTTGACGGCGATCCCGGCAATTCCGGTGGTCGGTCTGGTGTTGGTGCTGGCGGTGGACTGGTTCATGGGCATCGGCCGGGCGCTGACCAACCTGATCGGCAACTGCGTCGCCACCGTGGCCATTGCCCGCTGGGAAAAAGACATCGACGTACAACGAGCAAACAAAGTACTTAGCGGCCAGCAGGGCTACACCTTTCAACCGCGTAAAACAGCAACTCCGGCGCACCAACAGGAGTTCTGATTTCAATCCTGCCCGGCTTGTCGCTGGCTTCGATCGTTTGATCTGGCCGGCGGCAACTCAGGCAGGCACATGGAGCAAGACAAGTGATTACCACATCCACCGTCGTCAACTCAGTCGTAGAAAAACTCCGCGCCGCACTGGCCCGGGGTCAGTGGCGCTCCGGCGACATGTTGCCGGGCCAGCGCGAACTGGCCGAACAACTGGGCATCAGCCGCCCGAGCCTGCGCGAAGCGGTGATCGTCCTCGAAACACTCGGCCTCGTGCGCTCGATGCCGGGCAAAGGCGTGGTGGTGCTCGACGCGCAATTGAGCGACAGCCAGAGCCACGACAGCGCGGTGGCCGGTGCCAGTCTCGAAGACGTGCTGCAACTGCGCTACACCCTTGAGCCGTTCATCGTCGGCCTGGTCGCGCAGTCGATCAGCAGCAAGGAAGTCGGCCAGTTGCGCCTGACTCTGATGGACATGCGCGAAGCCCTTGAGGCCAGCGACAGTGAAGCTGGGGTCAGCGCGTACATCGCTTTCCACGAAGAGCTGTTCAACCTGACCTCCAACCCGATCTTTCAGAGCGTGGTGCAACAGACCAGCAACGCCCTCAAGCAAAGCGCCGAAGTGCTGCGCAATTCCCCGGAGCATCTGGCCGAACGGCTGGAAGAAAACGAAGCCGTGGTCCGAGCGATTCGTAGCAAAAACAGCGCGCAGGCCAGTGCCGAAATGCGCCGCCACATTTTGCGTGAGGCGCAGCGGATGGGCATCGAGATGAACATTCCGGACGATCACTTGAGCAACTGAATTTCTTCACACTGGAGACCGGCCATGAACAGCCTTGCCACGCCGTCGCACCCTCGCCAGATGTCAGCCGCCCAGCCCTTCTCCCACCTGCGCGCGCCGGTAAATGATCTGTATCCGCGCCTGTTCGACGCGATTCTGGAGCAGCGCATCGACCCGACCAGCCGCTTCAACGAAGACAGCCTCAAGCAAATGTTCGGCGCCAGCCGCGCAGATGTTCGCCGGGTACTGACGCAGCTTTGTAACGAGCAAGTCATTGTGTTGCGTGCCAATCATCGGCCGCGAGTGGCAGCGCCGGATGCGGAGCAGACGCGGCAGACTTTGCATGCACGACGGCTGACGGAAAGCACGCTGGTGCGCCTGGCTTGCCAGCGCCCACAGGCTGAAGGCTTGAAACGTCTGCGAGCCTTGATCGAGCGCGAGCGTCAGGCCGTGGAGCAGGATCGACGAGGCACAGCGATTCGCTTGTCCGGGGAGTTTCATCTGCAGTTGGCGCGGATGGCGGGGAATGCACCGTTGACGCATTTTCTTGGCAGCCTGGTGCCGCTGACGTCACTGGCAATTGCGCGGTGTGCTGGATCGACCCGCAGTTGTTGTGCATGGCGGGAGCATTTGGCGATTGTTGAGGCGGTGGAGTGTGGGGATGCCACGAAAGCGGTGATGCTGATGAATCACCATCTAGATAAGTTGGAGCAGGCTTTGCTGAGTTCAACCCTTGGGCATTGTGTTGTCGGCTAAATCGCCTTCGCGAGCAAGCTCGCTCCCACAGTGGATCTGCATCAACTCGATCAAATGTGGGAGCGAGCTTGCTCGCGAAGAGGCCTTTCCATCCACCGAAAAATTCAGCTCTGCTGCGCAGCCACTCGCGCAAACCCTGCCCGAATCTTCTCTTCCGGCAAATCATCGGCAATAAACACAATCACACTGTCGCGCTTTTCGCCCTCGGCCCATTCGGTGTCCCAGTCGAAGCCGTAGAGTTTCAGTACGCCTTGGAATACCAACCGCCGATCTTCGCCGACAATGCTCAGCACGCCTTTGTAACGCAGCAATTGCTTGCCATGTTCTTCCAGCAATTCATTCATGAACTCGCTGAGCTGATCGATATCCAGCGGCTGATCGGTACGCAGGACCAGGCTGGAGATGCGATCGATCGAGGGCGCTTTGCTCACCGGACGCAGACTCAGCCCCCCGCCGAGATCGGCATTGAGATTGAAGCCACGCACATCAAGCAATTCGGCCAGATCGATGTTGCCATGCTCGACCACGCGGATCGGCGCACGGCGGTTGATTCGGGTCAGACGCTCGCTCAGCGCGTTGAACGTGGCTTCGTCCACCAGATCGGTTTTGCTCACCAGCAAGCGGTCGGCAAAACCGATCTGCGCCTGAGCGATGGTCTGGGTCAGGTGCACGTCGGCATGGGCGGCATCGACCAAGGTGATGATGCCGTCGAGCAGGTAACGCTCGCGCAGTTCTTCGTCGATGAAAAAAGTCTGCGCCACTGGCGCAGGATCCGCCAGACCGGTGCATTCGATCACCAAGCGGTCGAAGGCGATCTCGCCACTGTCCAGTCGCTCGAGCAGCAGGTACAAGGCTTTGGTCAGATCGGTGTGGATGGTGCAGCAGACGCAGCCGTTGGCCAGGGTCATGACTTGCACAGGTTCGTCACCCAGCAACTGGGTGTCGATACCGGCATCGCTGAATTCGTTTTCGATCACGGCGATTTTCAGGCCGTGCTCGGCTTTCAATATATGACGCAACAACGTGGTCTTGCCGGCACCGAGGAAACCGCTGAGCACCGTGACCGGGATGGGAGAGGACAAAACACTTTCTCCTTCACAAAATGAATGAACAACACAAAACAAATGTGGGAGCCAGCCTGCTGGCGATGAGGGTGTGTCAGCCAACATTTCTGTCAATGACACTCCGCTATCGCCAGCAGGCTAGCTCCCACAGGGGAGATTACCTCAACCTCAGGCTGTCAGATCAACAGCACTTCGGCCCACCCTTGCCACCGTAACGGGCTTCCTGACGTTCACGAAAGAACATCTCGTAGCTCATCACCGGTTTGTCCGGGTGTTTGTTTTGCATATGCTCGACGTAGGTGTCGTAGTCGGGCATGCCGACCATCAGGCGCGCGGCCTGACCGAGGTATTTACCGAGGCGACTCAGGTCATTGAACATGCTGCAATCCTCTGGTTACGCATCCGGCAGAGCCTGGAATGGCGACTCTTTATCCGTACGCTCTTTTTTGCCCCAGGCAGCGATGCCGACCTTGAGCGCATAGAACAGGATGCTGAATACCACGAACAGGAACAGCGCGGTCAGCGTGGCGTTGGTGTAAGCGTTGAAGATCACGTGCTGCATCTGCTCGACGCTTTTCGCTGGAGCAAGCACCTGACCATTGGCCAGCGCATCGCTGTACTTCTTCGCCAACGACAGGAAGCCGATCGCCGGGTTGGCGTCGAACAGCTTGATGAAGCCTGCGGTCGTGGTGCAGATCAACAGCCAGGTTGCCGGCAGCAGCGTGACCCAGATGTAGCGCTGGCGCTTCATCTTGATCAGCACCACGGTGCCGAGCATCAGCGCGATACCGGCCAGCATCTGGTTGGAGATACCGAATAGCGGCCACAAGGTGTTGATGCCGCCCAGCGGATCGATAACGCCTTGGTACAGCAACCAGCCCCACATCGCCACACAACCGGCGGTGGCGATCAGGTTGGCGGTCCACGATTCGGTACGTTTGAGCGCCGGAACGAAGGAGCCGAGCAGATCCTGCAGCATGAAACGTCCGGCACGAGTACCGGCGTCGACTGCGGTCAGGATGAACAACGCTTCGAACAGGATCGCGAAGTGGTACCAGAAAGCCATGGTGTTTTCACCCGGCAGGACACTGTGCAGGATCTGCGCAATACCGACCGCCAGGGTTGGCGCGCCGCCGGCACGGGCGAGGATGGTGGTCTCGCCAATGTCATTCGCCACGGCTTGCAGCGCCTCAGGCGTGATCGCAAAACCCCAACTGGTGACCACTTGCGCAACCGACACCACGTCACTGCCGACGACGGCCGCCGGGCTGTTCATGGCGAAGTACACGCCAGGCTCGATCACCGATGCAGCGACCATGGCCATGATCGCCACGAACGACTCCATCAGCATGCCGCCGTAACCGATGTAACGGGCGTTGGTTTCGTTATCCAGCAGTTTGGGCGTGGTACCCGAAGAAATCAGCGCGTGGAAACCGGAGACCGCACCGCAAGCGATGGTGATAAACAGGAACGGGAACAGACCGCCCTTCCACACCGGGCCGGTGCCGTCGACGAACTGAGTCAGTGCCGGCATTTTCAGCTCGGGCATGGTGACCAGGATGCCGATCGCCAGCGCGACGATGGTACCGATTTTGAGGAACGTGGAGAGGTAGTCACGCGGCGCCAGAATCAGCCAGACCGGTAGCGAGGCAGCGACAAAACCGTAGCCGACCAGCATCCAGGTAATCTGCACACCGGTGAAGGTGAACGCCTTGGCCCACACCGGATCGGCGGCAATCTGCCCACCGAGCCAGATCGAACCGAGCAGCAGCAAAACACCGACCACGGAGATTTCACCGATGCGGCCCGGGCGGATGTAGCGCATGTAAATGCCCATGAACATCGCAATCGGGATAGTCGCCATCACCGTGAAAATGCCCCACGGGCTTTCGGCCAGAGCTTTCACGACGATCAGCGCCAGCACCGCGAGGATGATGATCATGATCAGGAAGCAGCCGAACAGTGCGATGGTGCCAGGCACACGGCCCATTTCTTCACGCACCATGTCGCCCAGGGAACGGCCGTTGCGTCGGGTCGACATGAACAGAACCATGAAGTCCTGCACCGCGCCCGCCAGCACCACACCGGCAATCAGCCAGAGCGTGCCGGGCAGATACCCCATCTGCGCCGCCAACACCGGACCGACCAGCGGACCTGCGCCAGCAATCGCCGCGAAGTGGTGACCGAAAAGAATGTGTTTATTGGTTGGAACGTAATCCAGACCGTCGTTGTTGAGCACGGCGGGGGTGGCCCGACGCGGATCGAGTTGCATCACATGGGTTGCGATGAACAGGCTGTAGTAACGGTACGCAACCAGATAAATGGCCACGGCAGCGACCACAATCCACAAGGCGTTAATCGCCTCGCCTCGGCGCAATGCCACTACGCCCAGGGCGCACGCTCCTACGATTGCCAGCACTAGCCAGGGTAAGTGGCGTAGCAGGCTATTATTGTTTTTCATTTTATTATTCCAGCCAGGGTGGACAAGAAAGACAGCCACCCCGAGTTTAGCGCTTACGGCGACAAAGGCCATACCCCGACATTGGTCTAGACGCCCTAATCGTTGGCTGTCACCGGCTGGTCGGGTCTATAGTCAGCAAACCTTCGTGAGGATTGCGCCATGAGCGAGCACCCAGCAGAGCGTCGCCGATTCAAACGCATCGCGTTCGATGCCAGGACTGAATTGAGTCAGGGCGAGTACATCTGGCCGGTAAAATTGATCGATCTGTCGCTCAAGGGGCTGTTGATCGAAAAACCCGAACCGTGGCTGGGTGATCGGGAGCGGCACTTCCTCGTCGAGATTCATCTCAACGAGGAGGTCGGTATCAAGATGGATGTGCAACTGACCCACGATGATCACGGCCAGTTGGGCTTCGTCTGCAAGCACATCAGCCTGGAGTCCATCGAACGCCTGCGGCGCTTGATTGAGTTCAATCTGGGCGACCCGCAGGAGCTGGAGCGCGAGCTGGGGCAGTTGATCGAAATCTAGAATCCACCACACATCAACCCCTGTGGCGAGGGGATTCATCCCCGTTGGGTTGCGAAGCGACCCCAAAAAGCGGGGGCTGCTACGCAACCCAACGGGGCGGTGCGACGTTTCGCTAAATCCCCTCACCACAGGGGGCAAGCTTGGGGATAGTGGTTACTCGAAGAGCGCATCGAGGGCCTGTTCGAGTCGGGTCACGGCAATGATCTGCAACCCCGGCGGTGATTCCTTCGGCGCATTGCCCTTGGGCACAATGGCGCGTTTGAAGCCGTGCTTGGCTGCTTCCTTCAAGCGCTCCTGACCGCTTGGCACCGGGCGCACTTCGCCGGACAGGCCGACTTCGCCAAACACCAGCAAGTCGTGTGGCAACGGCCGATTGCGCAGGCTCGACATCACTGCCGCCATCAGTGCCAGGTCAGATGCGGTTTCCAGCACCTTCACCCCACCGACTACGTTGAGGAACACGTCCTGATCGTGAGTCGGAATGCCGCCATGGCGATGCAAAACCGCCAGGAGCATCGCCAATCGGTTCTGATCAAGGCCCAACGTCACGCGGCGCGGGTTGGCCAGATGACTATCATCGACCAGCGCCTGCACTTCCACCAGCATTGGCCTGGTGCCTTCCCACGTTGCCATCACTACGCTGCCCGGCACTTCTTCCTGCGCACGGGTGAGAAAAATCGCCGAAGGGTTGGAGACTTCTTTCAAACCCTTGTCGGTCATGCCGAACACACCCAACTCGTTGACGGCACCGAAGCGGTTTTTCACCGCCCGCAGCAAACGCAAGCGACCATCGGATTCGCCTTCGAAATAGAGCACGGTGTCGACCATGTGCTCAAGCACGCGCGGGCCGGCCAGTGCGCCTTCCTTGGTCACGTGGCCGACGAGGAAGATCGCCGTGCCGCTCTGCTTCGCATAGCGCACCAGCAACGCCGCACTCTCACGTACCTGAGACACGCCGCCGGGAGCCGATTGCAGTTGTTCGGTGAAGATCGTCTGGATCGAGTCGATCACCATCACCTTGGGTTTTTCCTGACGAGCAGTGGCGATGATGGTTTCGATGCAGGTTTCGGTCATCACCCGCAGTTGGTCCTGAGGCAAACCGAGACGGCGGGCGCGCATGGCCACTTGCTGTTGGGATTCCTCGCCGGTGACGTACAGCGCCGGCATGCTCTTGGCGAGGTTGCACAGGGTCTGCAACAGAATCGTCGATTTACCGATGCCGGGATCGCCGCCGATCAGCACGACAGAGCCATCGACCAGACCGCCGCCCAGCACGCGATCCAGCTCACTGGATGCGGTGGAAAAGCGTGGAATCTCTTCGACACTGACCTCGGCCAGGGTTTTGATCTGCGCCTGTTGCCCGGTCCAACCGGTGCGTCCGGAGGGCGCTGTCGCGCCGCCGCTCTCGATCATGGTTTCGGTCAGCGTGTTCCAGGCACCGCACTCGCCACACTGGCCGGCCCACTTGGGAAAGGTTGCGCCGCACTCGGTGCAGCCGTACATGCGCTTGGCCTTGGCCATCAGAACCCCCGACAAAAACCGCGATGATAACGCACGCGCCGCCGATCAGCGCGGCGCAGCGGTACGGATCTCCCCGCTGGCCAGACGTGCGGCGCTGTTACCCAACGGATCTTCGGCATTAAGGTCGGCGCCTTTGGCTTTCAACGCGTCGAGCAATTCAAGGCGTTTGAACAAGCCCGCGTACATCGCCGCCGTCTGACCGGCACCGTTACGCTGGTCGGGGCTGCAATCGGTGGCCATCAGCCGTCGGGCAATCTGTAACTCACCCTTGAAAATCGCGCCCATCAGCGCCGTATTGCCGCGTTGATCCTGGGCACAGGCATCCGCCCCGGCGGCGAGCAAGCGATCCACCGCGGGCGCCTGTCCGTGATACGCCGCTAGAATCAGCGCGGTGTAACCCTTGTCGTCGCGGGTGTCGAGTGAATAACCGGATTCGATAAAGGTCTCGAGCATCGGCACATCACCGCGTCGGGCGGCGTCAAAATAGTAATCCTGTAGCTGTGCCTTGATCGCGTCAGGGCTTTGTCCGGCCGGTGCTGCCAGCGCACCACAGGACATAAACCCGAACAACAACAAAATATAAACACGCATCAGCAATCTTCCTCAGCGAAACGGGGCCTGACTCAGGCCCCGCGTTACGTTGCGTGGAATCAGTCGACCAGTTTCGCCGCCAGTGCCTGGACGCGGCTCAAGTCACCCTTGGCCACCTCGGTCACACCGGTGCCGTACTCGGGATCGGCCTTATAAAGGAAGGACAGGATGATGTGCTTGCTCTCGTCATCGGTGGTGGCCAGCGAGCCGCCGAAGCTGTCGATCAGATCGCGGCGCTCTTTCTTGCTGAACGAGCGGTACAGATCGCCTGCCTGCTTGAAGTTCTGCTCACGCTGGATCTTCGCCTGCTGCGTGCTGCCCGATAGCGCCATCTGGCTGTAACGTGCGGTTTGCGTTTCTTCACGCGGTTGCAGACGGCTCGGTTGGTAGTTCACGCCCGAATCGCTGGCACCGACGTTCATCGCACCGTCCTGATTGCCATTGTTCACCGCAACTTTCGGCGCGTTGATTGGCAATTGCAGGGCATTTGCACCCAAGCGATACATTTGGGTATCGGCATAAGAGAACACTCGACCTTGCAACAAACGGTCTTCCGAAGGCTCAATACCAGGCACTACGTTAGCCGGCGCCATGGCAACCTGTTCGGTTTCCTGGAACACGTTTGCCGGATTACGGTTGAGGACCATTTGTCCAACTTTTCGCTCTGGAATACCTGGCCAGATCTTTGTTGCATCCAACGGATCGAAATCAAACTTGGACAAGTCTTGTGGTTTTAGCACTTGAATGTACAAGTCCCATTTCGGGAAGTTGCCTTTATTTATATTAGTAACCAAATCGTTAGTCATGTGACTGTAGTCTTGACCCTGGACTTTGCCGACTTGCTTGGGCGTCAGATTATTGATGCCCTGCAAACTCTTCCAGTGAAATTTGACGTAGTGCACTTCGCCTTTGGCATTGACCAACTTATAGGCATGCACACCATTGCCATCCATCTCTCGATAACTGGCCGGCGTACCTGAGTTGGAATACAACTCGGTCAGCGTGCGTGTTGCCTCCGGCACGTGAGAGAAGAAATCGAACCGACGCGAATCGTCATCAAGGTTGGTGCGTGGGTCAGGCTTGAACGCGTGCACCATGTCCGGGAACTTGATTGCATCGCGAATGAAAAAGGTCGGGAAGTTGTTGCCGACCAGGTCCCAGTTGCCATCGGCGGTGTAGAACTTGGTGGCGAAACCGCGCGGGTCACGCAGGGTTTCCGGGGAGTGGTTACCGTGAACCACCGCGGAGAAACGCACGAATACCGGGGTGCTCTGGCCGGCGGCGAACACCTTGGCCTTGCTCAAGTCGCTGAGATCGTTAGTCACTGTAAAGTTGCCGTGGGCACCGGTGCCGCGTGCATGTACCACGCGTTCAGGGATGCGCTCGCGGTCAAAACGCTGCAGTTTCTGGATCAGTTGCACGTCCTGCAACAGCACCGGGCCGTTAGCCCCTGCGGTCTGCGAGTTCTGGTTGTCACCCACCGCGGCCCCATTGTCACGGGTCAACGGAGCGGCGTGCACGGAAAAGGTCAACAGGCTGGCGGTGATGACCCCAAGCGTGCGGCGATGGGGAAAAGCCCCCAGTCCAAGAGTGGAATTCATATCAGGATCCTCTGGTTTTATTGGGCGCATCCAGGTGCGCCAACCCAAGGCTAGAGGCCCGCAGCGTCGAACATAAATAGAAAGAACGTAACGCAATGATTGAAAAAAATACCTTTTCACTCATGAGGTTACGGCGTATTTCGCGCGCGAATGGTGGCACTTTGCAAACTAATCGTCGATTAATGTGTCGATAAAAACGTGCACTGTAAGAAGGTGTTTCGCGCAGGACGCGTTTTGCTGATTTACACTGCGCACACCAAACTCATCTGTAACAAGGAAATAACCTATGGGCGTGCTCAACGAGTTCAAGGCCTTCGCGGTCAAAGGCAATGTGGTCGACATGGCCGTCGGTATCATCATCGGTGCAGCCTTCGGCAAAATCGTTTCATCCTTTGTCGGTGACGTGATCATGCCGCCAATCGGCCTGTTGATCGGTGGGGTGGACTTCAGTGATCTGGCCATTACGCTGAAAGCCGCTCAGGGCGATGCGCCTGCGGTGATGCTGGCGTACGGCAAGTTCATCCAGTCCATGCTGGATTTCGTGATCGTCGCTTTCGCGATTTTCATGGGTGTCAAAGCCATCAACCGCCTGAAGCGCGAAGAAGCCGTGGCGCCTACGCTCCCACCGGTTCCGACCAAAGAAGAGGAATTGCTGGGTGAGATTCGCGATTTGCTCAAGGCTCAGAACAATCAGCCCTGAATCAGTTGCACCATAAATAACGGCGCCTGCGAGGCGCCGTTTGTTTACCAGTAGTTTTCCACCGCCACCTGACCAGGGCGCCGAGCAAGGCTCAGGTTCATGTGCCGCTGTTTGAGCAAGGCGCGGGTGTCGTCGATCATCTGCGGATTGCCACACAGCATGACCCGCGAGTGTTCGGCAGACAGTTCCACACCGGCGGCTCGCTCCAGTTCACCGTTCTCGATCAGTGTCGTAATCCGACCGTTCAGTGCACCGGGGTGTGTCTGGCGAGTCACAGTGGGAATGTACTGCAGCTTGTGGATGTGCTCCGCCAGATAATCACGCTGTGCCAGTTCAGCGATCAATTGCTGGTAAGCCAGCTCACGCGCTTCTCTGACGCTGTACACAAGGATTATCCTGTCGAATTTTTCCCAGACTTCGAAATCCTGCAGGATCGACAGGAAAGGCGCCACCCCCGTACCTGTCGACAACAGCCACAAATCGCGCCCGTCGACGAAACGATCAAGGGTCAGATAGCCATAGGCCTGACGTTCAACCATCAAGGTATCGCCGACCTCCAGTCGACTCAGTTCACTGGTGAACTCGCCTCCGGGTACTACGATAGAAAAGAACTCAAGAAACTCGTCGAACGGTGAAGACACCATGGAGTAGGCGCGCCACACCGTGCAGCCATCAGCCTTGATCACACCGAGTCGGGCGAACTGACCGGCACGAAAGCGAAAACCCGCATCACGGGTGGTACGCAAGGTGAACAGGTTGGGCGTCAACGGCTGCACGTCCAGCAAGGTCTGATGGGTGAATTTTTCTGCACTGGTGGTCATTGGGCACTCCATTCAACGGTGCCCAACAGTCTCGCGCAAAGTCGCCCGCTTAAACACCACTGATTTGTAGTGACATTCAGGATGTCTACATAGCGGACAAGTACGTACAGTTTTTTAATTCATCTCTGAAAAGTAATAATTTGTAACGATGATAAGCCACATATAAAACACTCTGTACTTAATAACCAGTCATCCAAATAATCACTCCTTGCAAGAGCAAAATAATCAGAACGCTAAGTGGGAAACGTCCTACACTCGCTTTCGTGCGGATCAAATTGGATCCAACCAGCACCCCAAGAAATTGCACGGAGCATTTTTTAATGGAAACGTGGAAGGAGTCGCAGTTGAAGCAACTGACTTTCGCCAAGGGCATCGATACTGCGTATCCGATATTGCTCAGATTTGCCGAAAATCTAGGTTTCAACTTTTGCGCAGTAACTGTTACATCGCCGCAACAAGTCACGTCACTAAACACGTTGCAATTCAATAACTACCCTGAAGAATGGAACACACAATATGAACAAAGAAAATTCAGTTCAATTGATCCGGTAGTAGCACATTGCAATCATTCTATGATGCCGATTGTCTGGAGTGAAACGCTGTATGCGAAGACTCCGCAGGTATGGCAAGCCTTACAGCAACAAGGCCTGCAACATGGCTGGTCGCAATCTTTCCATCATGAGGAAAGCGGCTTGTGCAGCATCCTCAGCCTGGCGCGCAAACATTGCCCGATCAGTCCACTCGAACTGTATGAACATTTTGGCTATATCTTTTATGCGGCCAGTCATTTAAGCGAATTGTTCGCCCGCACGATGCCCAAGCCACCCGCCAAGCCTGACCAGCCGCATCTTTCGCCGCGAGAACTGGAGGTTCTGCAATTGTCCGCTGGCGGCAAGACAGCCTATGAGATTTCCAAGATCCTCAGCCTGAGCGAGCGCACCGTTAACTATCACGTGCAAAACGTGATCGAGAAGCTCAACGTCTGCAACAAGATATCGGCGGTCATCGCCGCTGCCAGAGCCGGCATTATCTGAACCTGCTGCCTTGCCCCCAGTAAAACTTACGGGTATTCGCGCAGAAAAAAACGTACCATTTGTGGCCTTTCCGAGTGATGACGCTATCTGCCAGCGTCGTATTCCACTTGGTGGGTTCAACCGCGAGACTTCCGGCCGCGGGTCACACCATGATTACCCTGAGTCCCCGCCCCATGCCCTTGCTTGACACGCCCTTCGCCCAACTCGACCTGATCCGCCAGCCCGAACAGCAAAACGAACCGCTGCAAGCTTTCGACGCCGCCGATGAATATCTGCTCAATCATCTGGCTGCGCAGCAACCGGCGTCCGGCACTCGGGTATTGGTGCTCAACGATAGCTTCGGCGCGTTGGCCGCCAGTTTGCTGGGCAAGGTTGAAGTCAGCAGCAGCGGCGATTCGTTTCTGGGTTTTCAGGGACTGGAAAAGAATCTGCTGCGCAACGGGCAGGCCTTCGATGCGATCCAGGGGATCCCGGCAAGCGAGCCTTTCACCGGGCCGTTCGACCGAGTATTGATCCGCGTACCGAAAACCCTGGCCTTGCTGGAAGAACAACTGATTCGCCTGCAAGGGCAACTGGCGCCCGGCGCTGAAGTGATCGCCGCCGCCATGGTTAAACACCTGCCGCGCGCCGCAGGCGATTTGCTGGAACGCTACATCGGCCCGGTGCGGGCTTCACTGGCGGTGAAAAAAGCACGACTGTTGATTGCCACCCCTGAAGCGAAAGAGCCGGCGGTGTCGCCCTACCCGTCCCGTTATCGTCTCGACACTCCGGCCATCGAACTGCTCAACCATGCCAACGTGTTCTGCCGAGAAGGCCTGGACATCGGCACCCGTGCATTTCTCCCGCATCTGCCGAAGAACCTCGGCACTGCACGAGTCGCCGACCTTGGCTGCGGCAACGGTGTACTGGCCATTGCCAGCGCCCTGCAAAACCCCGACGCGCACTACACGCTGGTCGACGAATCTTTCATGGCGGTGCAGTCGGCTGCCGAGAACTGGCGCGCAGCGCTCGGTGATCGCGACGTGATCGTGCGTGCCGGCGATGGTCTGGCCGGTCAGGAAGCACAATCGCTGGACGTGGTGCTGTGCAATCCGCCGTTCCATCAGCAGCAAGTGGTCGGTGATTTCCTTGCCTGGCGCATGTTCCAACAAGCGCGCGAAGCGTTGGTCGTGGGCGGTGCGTTGTACATCGTCGGCAACCGTCACCTGGGCTATCACAGCAAACTGGCGCGGCTGTTCCGCGGCGTCGAGCAAGTGGCGAACACACCGAAATTCGTGATTCTCAAAGCCCGCAAGTAAAATGGCAGGCAAAAAAAACCCTCCGTTCGGAGGGTTCCAAAGCCGTGCCTTGAAGGCGACGGGACGTTTCAGTGAGTGCTCAGACCTGCGGCGTTCATGAACATGCGCATCAGGCTCGCGACGATAAACAGCGCGCCGACGCTACCGACCCAGATCATGGCCAACCAGCCAAGCCGCTGCCACAGCGGCTTTTTTTCGGCTTCTTCAATGTCGTGCAGGGAATGTTTGCCAGTCATTGCATCAATCCTCAGTTAGCTCAATGGCGCCGCAACCGACGCCATCGCGGACAAGCCCGCTGCCACAGCTCTAGTGATAACCGTCTTCATGGGTGACCTTGCCGCGGAACACGTAGTAACTCCAGAAGGTGTAACCCAGGATGAACGGGATGATGAACAGTGTGCCGACCAGCATGAAGCCCTGACTTTGCGGCGGTGCGGCGGCGTCCCAGATCGAGATCGACGGCGGCACGATGTTCGGCCACAGGCTGATACCCAGACCGCTGTAGCCGAGGAAGATCAGCACCAGCGTCAGCAGGAACGGCATGTAGTTGGCGTTACGCGCCACGGCGCGGATCAAGCCATACATCGTTACCAGCACCAGAATCGGCACCGGCATGAACCAGAAGACGTTCGGCATGCTGAACCAGCGCGTCGCGATGTCCGGGTGGGCCAGCGGCGTCCACAGACTGACAATACCGATCACCGCCAGCAGCACAAAGGCCAGCGGCCGCGCCAGATTGTGCATCTGCTCTTGCAGCTTGCCTTCGGTCTTCATGATCAGCCAGGTGCAGCCGAGCAAGGCGTAGGCCACCACCAGCGCAGCGCCGCAGAACATCGTGAAAGGCGTCAGCCAATCGAGTGAACCACCGGCAAATTGCCGATTGACCACCGCAAATCCATCAATGAATGCACCGAGCGCCACGCCCTGGAAGAACGTCGCCACCACCGAACCACCGATGAATGCCTTGTCCCACAGGTGGCGCTTGTCGTCCTTGGCCTTGAAGCGAAACTCGAACGCCACGCCGCGGAAAATCAGCCCGATCAGCATGAAGATCAGCGGCAGGTACAACGCCGACAGCACCACCGAATAGGCCAACGGGAACGCGCCAAACAGCGCTGCGCCGCCCAGCACCAGCCAGGTTTCGTTGCCGTCCCAGACTGGGGCGACGGTGTTCATCATTACGTCACGGTCGACTTTGCCCGGGATGAACGGGAAGAGAATCCCGATGCCCAGATCGAAGCCGTCCATGACCACGTACATCATGATGCCGAAGATGATGATCACGGCCCAGATCAGCGGAAGATCAATACCCATGAGTCAAATCTCCTTGGTCAGACGGGTGTCGTCGCCGTGGTCGGCATCGCCCGAATCGTCGGCTGCGGACAACGGGCGGGCCGGTGTGCGTTTCTTGCCAGGGCCACCTTCGGGCGCATCTTCGCCCTCGCTGATCTTCGGCCCCTTGCGCACCAGGCGCATCATGTAACCGAGACCGGCACCGAACAGCGCGAAATACACCACCACAAACATGATCAGCGTGATGCTCATCTGCACGAAGCTGTGATTGGAAGACGCATCCGCCGTGCGCATCAGCCCGTAAACCACCCACGGCTGGCGGCCGATTTCAGTGGTAAACCAGCCAGCGAGGATCGCGATCAGACCGGACGGCCCCATCCACAACGCCAGGTACAGGAACGGACGCGAGGTGTAGAGCGTGTCGCGTTTACGCAGCCACAGACTCCACAGACCGGTGAAGATCATCAGGAAACCGAGGCCGACCATGATCCGGAACGACCAGAACACGATGGTCGAATTCGGCCGGTCTTCCGGCGGGAAGTCCTTGAGCGCCGGCACCTGTTTGTCCAGCGAGTGGGTCAGGATCAGGCTGCCGAGGTACGGGATCTCCACGGCGAATTTGGTTCTTTCTTCTTTCATGTCCGGCCAGCCGAACAGGATCAGCGGCGTCGGCTCGTCACCCTTGTTTTCCCAGTGACCTTCGATCGCGGCAATTTTTGCCGGCTGATGCTTGAGGGTATTGAGACCGTGGAAGTCGCCAATGACTGCCTGGATCGGCGCGACGATCAGTGCCATCCACATGGCCATCGACAGCATGGTGCGGATCGCCGGGTTGTCCTTGCCGCGCAGCAAGTGCCAGGCCGCTGACGAGCCGACGAAAAATGCCGTCGCAACAAACGCCGCAGTCGCCATGTGCATCAGACGGTAAGGAAATGACGGGTTGAAGATGATTGCAAACCAGTCGGTTGGAATCACCTGACCGTTGACGATTTCGAAGCCTTGCGGGGTCTGCATCCAGCTATTGGAAGCAAGAATCCAGAACGTCGAAATCAATGTGCCGACAGCGACCATGACCGTGGCGAAGAAGTGCAGCTTGCGCCCGACCTTGTTCCAGCCAAACAGCATCACGCCAAGGAAACCGGCTTCAAGAAAGAATGCCGTGAGCACCTCATAGGTCAATAGCGGCCCCGTTACGGAACCGGCGAAGTCCGAGAAGCGGCTCCAGTTGGTGCCGAACTGATAGGCCATGACCAGCCCCGAGACCACGCCCATACCGAAGTTGACGGCAAAGATCTTCGACCAGAAATGGTAGAGGTCACGGTAAGTGTCGTTGTGGGTTTTCAGCCACAGGCCTTCGAGTACCGCAAGGTAACTCGCCAGACCGATGGTGATGGCCGGGAACAGGATGTGGAACGAGATGGTGAACGCGAACTGAATTCGGGCGAGATCGAGTGCCTCTAAACCGAACATATGGCTTCCTCTGTCAGGTAATACCGGCTGCGGACCCGGAGGCCTGCACCCACTGCCCCCACGGATATGGAGTGCGGCGAATTCGGATTCGTTCTTTTTAAACAACCATCGCAACGCAGGGAGTCTGGCCAATTGGCCACCGGATCAATTCCGTCTGAGGTCTTGATCTGGATCAAGCAACGTAGAAAGAGTAGTCCCATTTGCGACGAAGAACCGCGTGGTCGTTTGCCGCGTGACAAGTTGCCTCATCGCCTCGGCAAAGCCCTGAACCGTTTTTTTTGATGAATGCAGTTCCTGTGGCGAGGGGATTTATCCCCGTTGGGCTGCGAAGCGGCCCCGAATCCATTCAACGCGTCTCTTCAATTGAATCGCGTCGCCGCATTTGCGACTGCTGCGCAGCCGAACGGGGCGGTGCGACGTTTCGCTAAATCCCCTCGCCACAGGGTTGATTCGTGCTCATAGGAAAATCGATGTTTGCCTAACTAAATTTTTCGTCATGGCAACTTCCTGTTACAGACTGGTGATAATCTCGCGATTCCTCTCGAGCCAGACCTGCCTTCAGATGCCCAGCCAAGAGCCCCTGCTGTTACGTCACCATCGTCCTTTTCTTGCGTTCTGGCTGGCACGGGTTTTCACGGCCAGCGGCTTTCAGATGCTCACCGTGGCCATCGGTTGGAACCTCTACCAACTGACCGGCAACGTCCTCGACCTTGGGCTGGTCGGTCTGGTCGAGTTCGCCCCGCGCGTGTTGTTCATGCTGCACACCGGACACGTCGCCGACCGCTATGACCGGCGCAAGGTCGCGGCCCTCTGCCAGTCGTTGCAGGCGTTGATCGCCCTGGCGCTGGCGATTGGCAGCGCTACCGATCACGTCACCCGGGAGATGATTTTCATCCTCGCCTTCCTGCTCGGCGCAGCGCGTTCGTTCGAGATGCCGACCACTCAGGCGCTGCTGCCAAGCATTGTTCCCAGCGCACTGTTCCCGCGGGCCGTCGCCGCGGCGCAGTCGGCGCAACAATCAGCAACCATCGTTGCTCCAGCGCTTGGCGGTCTGCTCTATGCGTTCGGCAGTGTCTGGGTCTATGGCCCGACCGTGCTTCTGTATGTGATTGCCTGCACGTTAATGCTCAACTTGCCGGCCCGTCAGACACCGTTGAACAAAGGCAAAGCCACGCTGGATTCACTGCTGGCGGGGATTCGTTTCATTCGCAGTCGCCCGGACATTCTCGGTGCGATTTCGCTGGATCTGTTCGCGGTGCTGCTCGGTGGCGCCACCGCACTGCTGCCGGTGTTCGCCAAGGATATTTTGCTGACCGGCCCGTGGGGCCTGGGCCTGCTGCGTTCGGCGCCAGCAGTCGGCGCGCTGGGGATGTCGCTGTTCCTCGCGCGATTTGCTGTGGAACGCAATGTCGGCCGGATAATGTTTACCGCTGTCGGCATCTTCGGCGTCGCGACCATCGCCTTCGGCCTGTCGACCTCGCTCTGGTTCTCGCTGGCGGTGCTGGTAGTGCTCGGCGCGGCAGACATGATCAGCATGGTGATCCGCGCCTCCTTCGTGCAACTGGAAACCCCGGACGAAATGCGCGGCCGGGTCAGCGCGGTCAACGGCCTGTTCATCGGCGCCTCGAACCAGTTGGGCGAATTCGAATCCGGCGTCACCGCCCACTGGTTCGGCACCGTGCCGGCGGTGGTCATGGGTGGGATCGGCACGCTGGTGGTGACCGGGACATGGATCAAACTGTTCCCGACGCTGGCTAACCGCGACCGGATGCATGTGCCGGTGGAAGAAGTGAAGGTTTGAAGCTATTCAAACCACCAACTCCCCCGCCACTTTCGCCCGTAACGCCTTGCCGCCCATCTGCTCGACCAGCGTCAACGCAAACTCCAGCGCGGCGCCGGAGCTTTGGGCGGTGATGCAGTTGCCGTCGACGACCACGGGTTGATCAACAAACGTACAGCCCGACAATTGATGGCTGGCACTCGGCAGGCAGGTCATGCGCCGCTGGCGCAAAACGCCAAAGGCTTGCAGGGCGATGGCCGGGGCTTCGCCGATGGCGGCGAAGAGGCGTCCGGCGCTGGCCTGATCCTTGAGCAGTTGTTGCAGCGGTTGATGCGCCGCCAAATGTTGTGAACCGACGGCACCGCCGGGCAGGACGATCAGGTCGAACGTCTGCGCCAGCACATCAACCAACATGCCGTCAGCGGTCAGGCGCGTGCCGCGGGCGCAGGTCAACATGCGGCGGCCTTCGATGCTGGCCGCCATCACTTCGATGCCGGCGCGGCGCAACACATCGATCAGGGTCACGCTGTGCAGATCATCGATGCCCTCGGCGAGGGTAATCAGGGCTCTAAAAGTCATGGGCGCTTTCCGCTGGGTGATCTTCAAAGCGTAGTCAGCTTCGCCCGGATCGCGCAGCAACAGCCGTTACTTGATGTAAAGCTGCGTCGACATTGTGTTGCGCGGAGCGTTGATCGAGGTGTTGCTGAAGGAGAAGGTGCCTTCCTGCTTGCCCGCCAGATCGAAGGTATAAAGAGAGCCGACGGTTTTGCTGCCGGGCGTGCACTCGGTCAGATTGCCGGTCTCGAAGGCACAGACCGGGGACCGGGTGCCATTGACCTCGAAACCGTCCAGCGTGGCCTGCGGCTGGTTCTGGCCATAACCGACTTCCAGCACGTAGACCTTGATGCTCGCGCCGTTGTGATTGCACTGGGTTTGCGCCTGACCATCGGCAATGTCTTCAAGGCCGCAGGCCGACGATTGCACCTTGATGACTTTGACTTGTGACAAGGGCGGCGCCGAGGCCGCCCACACAGCCGACGTCCCGGCCATCAGGCCTGCGATCAATCCAAAAGCTTTTATCCAGCGCTTGCTCATGCGTTGCTCATCCCCCAAAAAACTGCGCGCAGTATGGCGCAGTTGATCCCGGCGCAAAACTTCGCCGACGATCGACACCAACATCCGCCAAATTCCTCACGCGGCTGGTATGATGCGCGGCTTTTTCCGGCCCACCACAATTTTCCAGGCGCTTGCGACGGTCTGTGCTTTGCTGTTGAGGTCGATACATTCACGGCGCCACGCGCGCCACGGGGAGCGGACATGCTGGAAAGGCTGTTTCAACTCAAGGCACACAACACCAACGTGCGGACCGAGATTCTGGCGGGCATCACGACTTTCCTGGCCATGGCCTACATTCTGTTCGTCAACCCGAGCATTCTCGGCGAGACCGGCATGGACAAGGGCGCGGTGTTCGTCGCCACCTGTCTGGCCGCAGCCATTGGCTCGACGGTCATGGGTCTGATCGCCAACTACCCGATCGCCCTTGCACCGGGCATGGGGCTGAACGCTTTCTTCACCTATACCGTCGTCCTGCACATGGGCCATACGTGGCAAGTGGCGCTGGGTGCGGTGTTCATTTCCGCGGTGCTGTTCTTCCTGTTGTCGATCTTCCGTATCCGTGAATGGATCATCAACAGCATCCCGCTGCCGCTGCGTTCGGCGATTGCCGCCGGTATCGGTCTGTTCCTGGCGCTGATCGCCCTGCACAACGCCGGCATCGTGGTCAGCAACCCGGCGACCATGGTCGGCCTCGGTGACCTGAAACAACCTGCGCCAATCCTCGCCACCCTCGGTTTCGCCCTGATCGTCGCCCTCGAAGCACTGAAAGTGCGCGGCGCGGTGCTGATCGGCATCCTGGCGGTGACCATCACCTCGATCGCCATGGGCTTCACCCCGTTCGGCGGCGTGACCTCGTTGCCACCTTCGCTGGCACCGACCTTCCTGCAACTGGACATCATGGGCGCACTGGACATCGGTCTGGTCAGCGTGATCTTCGCTTTCCTGTTCGTCGATCTGTTCGACAACTCCGGCACCCTGATCGGTGTTGCCAAGCGCGCCGGCCTGATGGGCAAGGACGGCCACATGCCGAAAATGGGGCGCGCACTGATCGCTGACAGCACCGCGGCCATGGCCGGTTCGCTGCTGGGCACCTCGACCACCACCAGCTACATCGAATCCGCTGCTGGCGTGAGTGCCGGTGGCCGTACCGGTCTGACGGCCATCGTCGTGGCGATTCTGTTCCTGCTGGCGTTGTTCTTCTCGCCACTGGCGGCCAGCGTTCCGGCTTTCGCCACTGCACCGGCGCTGCTGTTCGTCGCCGTGTTGATGACTTCCGGCCTGGCGGAAATAGACTGGGATGACATCACCGTCGCCGCGCCGGTCGTCGTGACTGCGCTGGCCATGCCGTTCACTTACTCGATCGCCAACGGCATCGCGTTTGGCTTCATCGCCTGGACCGCGATCAAGTTGCTGTCGGGCCGCGCTCGTGAGCTGAACCCGGCGCTGGTGATTCTGTCGATTCTGTTCGTGATCAAGTTGGGTTGGTTCAACGCATGACTTTCGATTCCAAGGCTTACGCCGAACAACTTGAAGCCAAGGTCACGCGTCTGCGTGATCTGCTGGCGCCGTTCGATGCACCCGAGCCGACAGTGTTCGACTCGCCGTTGCAGAACTTCCGCCTGCGTGCTGAATTTCGCCTGTGGCGCGAGGCCGGTGAGCGGCATTACGCGATGTTCTCCCAGGACGACAAGCGCACGCCGATCCTCATCGAAGAGTTCCCGATTGCCAGCCTGCGCATCAACCAGTTGATGCCGCAGCTCAAGGCAGCGTGGCAAGCCAGTTCGGCGTTGAGTCACAAGCTGTTTCAGGTGGAGTTTCTGACCACGCTGGCCGGCGACGCAATGATCACCCTGTGCTACCACCGTCCGCTGGACGAGCACTGGCACGCGGCGGCCACCAAGTTGTCGGCAGATCTTGGCGTTAGCATCATCGGTCGTTCGAAGGGCAAACGCGAAGTCATCGGCCAGGATTATGTGGTCGAGAAACTTGAAGTCGGCGGCCGCACCTTCAGCTACCGCCAGCCGGAAGGCGCGTTCACCCAGCCTAACGGCACGGTGAACCAGAAGATGTTGAACTGGGCTTACGAAGCGCTGGGCGATCGCACCGACGATCTGCTGGAGCTGTATTGCGGCAACGGCAACTTCACCCTGCCGCTGGCGACCCGCGTGCGTAAAGTACTGGCCACCGAAATCAGCAAGACGTCGGTCAACGCCGCGTTGAGCAACCTCAGCGAAAACGCTGTGGATAACGTCACGCTGGTGCGCTTGTCCGCCGAAGAGCTGACCGAAGCGCTCAACGAAGTCCGTCCGTTCCGTCGCCTGCACGGCATCGATCTGAAAAGCTACGAGTTCGGTAGCGTATTCGTCGATCCACCGCGCGCCGGCATGGACCCGGACACCTGCGAGCTGACCCGGCGTTTCGACAACATCCTGTACATCTCCTGCAACCCGGAAACCCTGGCGGCCAACATCGCCCAATTGCACGACACGCACCGCATTACTCAGTGCGCGTTGTTCGACCAGTTCCCGTGGACGCATCACATGGAATCGGGTGTGCTGCTGACCCGGCGCTGATTGCAGATGCTGGATGCGAGAAAGCCGTCGTGATGACGGCTTTTTTGTGGGCGATTACACAGCAGGGTCGGCTTTGCGTGGACGGCCGCCCTTTTTGCCGTTTGCCCGCGCGGCTTCAGATTTTGCAGCACTGCTCTGACGACCGTTGCGCGAAGCAACCACCGAGGCCGCCATCACCATCAATGAAGGGCTCGCCGAAATCATCCCGGCGATGGAAACATCGAGGTCTTTGCCTTCGTGGCAAAGCGCAGTGCCGCCAAAACCGATGTTCAGGTTCGCATAATCATCCGCATCGAATCCGTCAAACTCCGGATACCGATCCACCGGGAGCAACACACCGCTACCGTCTTCAAAGCGAATGACCAAGGATGTTTTTTCAAAGGTCACCGATACAGCCTGCAAGCTGCTTGCACGGCGTGCTTCTCCGCGCTTGATGGCTGCTTCGACCATTTCTTCCGTCAGCGGGCTACGTGCGGACGGCTTTGCCTTGATGACTTTCATAACTCGATTTCAACTCCTTCCAATGCGCCTCTCAATGTCAGAAGGGTCTTGTACTCTCCTGGCTCATAACGCGCCGAACCTATTCTGTAAGTGGTGTCGCTGACCGATTTCATCACTGGCACTTCGTTTGATTCGCAATCCCATACCTGATTGTCGAGGCAAACGGTTTGCAAGCCTGACCACCAGATTCCTCGAGCTCGACGCAAGTGAGCAGGCTGTTCAAGTGATCGACACAAGCCTTCGAGCAAGGCCGGTGGCGGTCGACGAGAAAGCGGAACGACATCCCACAGGTCAACGTCGTTGTGCCAGAAGCTGAACAGAAATCGGGCGGCCCAGTTATCTGTACTTACATGAACGTGGGGCGGGCAATGCTCATCTCGCAGCATGATGACTATCGATAATCCTTTGTAGCTGCATACCTTCATGCTAACCCATCTGTTAGGTTAATAAGTTTCACGATTCGATATCCCTTTCAAATCCGACGATCGGTGATGAGTCGCACGATGCTTTTGATCTTTTGAGGCTAGCGCTGATACATCAGGTAGGGCCGTGAATCTTTGAGAAAAAACGTAAGCAAAGCTGTCGTTACATCCCGATCAATATGCGACGCCCAATTAGCTTTTGTGCGATCACCGAACAAAAAACCCCAAGCACCCAACCGTTCAATTGACCCGTGTAACCATCTAGTACATTTTATCTCCACAGGCTGAAACCCTCGGCCAAAGCCAAAAACAATAAGTGGAGTTACCCGCATGCCCCCTATCGTTCTGGTGCTCAACGGCCCGAACCTGAACCTGCTCGGCACCCGTGAGCCCGCAACGTACGGCCACGAAACCCTCGCTGACATCTCCGCGCTGTGCGGTCGTGCCGGTGAAGAGCTCGGCCTGACCGTGGAGTTTCGCCAGACCAATCACGAAGGCGAACTGCTCGACTGGATTCACGCCGCCCGTGGCCGTTGCGCCGGGATCGTGATCAATCCGGCAGCGTGGACGCACACCTCGGTGGCGATACGTGATGCATTGGTCGCCAGCGAACTGCCGGTGATCGAAGTGCACCTGTCCAATGTCCACGCCCGCGAGGCGTTCCGTCACCACTCGTTCGTTTCAGCCATCGCCACGGCAGTGATGTGCGGGTTTGGCAGCCATGGCTATCGTCTGGCCCTGGAACATTTCAGCCAGCGGCTGAAGGGATGCGCGGCATGATTCGCAAAGACGTAATACTGGCCGGTCTGATCGGCGCCGGCATTCAAGCCTCGCGTACACCTGCGCTGCATGAACACGAAGGCGACGCGCAAGGCCTGCGTTATCTGTATCGCTTGATCGACCTCGATCAACTGCACATGGACAGCAGCGCCCTACCCGACTTGTTACTGGCAGCCGAGCGGATGAACTATACGGGGCTGAACATTACCTTCCCGTGCAAGCAAGCGATCATCCCGCTGCTCGACGAACTGTCTCCCGAAGCGCACGGTATCGGTGCGGTGAATACCGTGGTGCTCAAGGACGGCAAACGTGTCGGCCACAACACCGATTGCCTTGGGTTCGCCGAGGGTTTTCGCCGTGGCTTGAAGGACGCTGCCCGTGAGCGCGTGGTCCAGATGGGCGCCGGTGGCGCTGGCGCGGCAGTGGCCCACGCGCTGCTCAGCGAAGGCGTACAGCAACTGAGTATTTTCGACGTAGACAGTGAACGCGCCGAGCATCTGGCGAATAACCTCAATCAGCATTTGGGTTCGGGTCGCGCGGTAGCCGGTCACGACTTGCCAAGCACACTGAATCAGGCTGACGGCCTGGTGAATACCACGCCAATGGGCATGGCCAAACTGCCGGGGATGCCGGTGCCTGTCGAACTGTTACGCAAGGAATTGTGGGTGGCGGAAATCGTCTATTTCCCGCTGGAAACCGAATTGTTGCGTCACGCCCGCGCACTGGGTTGCCGGACATTGGATGGCGGCAACATGGCGGTGTTTCAGGCGGTGAAGGCGTTTGAGTTGTTCAGCGGCGTGGTGCCGGATGCGCAGCGGATGTTGGCGCACTTTCAAAGCATGAATAGCTGAGGGTCAACCCGTTTCCCTGTCGGAGCGAGCTTGCTCGCGAAGGCGTACCGTCAGCCAATGCATCTGCTGCCTGACACACCGCTTTCGCGAGCAAGCTCGCTCCCACGGGGGATTGCGTCAGGCCTGCAAGTACCGCAATACCGAGTCACAGATCATCTCGCGATGACGCTGCTTGATGCTTTCGTCCGGCAGATCGATCTGAAAAATCTCACCGAACGTGTGGCGGTTCGACACGCGATAAAAGCAGAACGAGCTGATCAACAAATGCACGTCCAGCGCATCGAGCCCGCTGCGGAACACACCCTCGTTGGCGCCCCGGCGCAGGATCTCGCCGAGGGAATCGAGGATGGTGTTGTTCATCGCCTTGATCGCATCGGATCGCTTCACGAACTCGGCGTTGTGGATGTTTTCAATGCAGACGATGCGCACGAAGTCGACGTTGCGGTCGTGATGGTCGAAGGTGAATTCCACCAACCGCCGAATCGCCACCACTGGCGATAATTCGACCAGGTGCAGACGGCTTTCCGTGTTGCGGATATCGCCGTAGAGCTTCTCCAGCACCTCTAAGTACAACTGCTCCTTACTGCCGAAGTAGTAATAGATCATTCGTTTGGAGGTGTGGATGCGCTCGGCAATCGCGTCGACGCGTGCACCGGACAATCCCTGCTGGACGAACTCGACGATCGCCTCCTGCAAGATATTCTCACGGGTCTTTTCCGGGTTGTTCTTGCGACTCTTGCGCGGCTCAACGGCGGGTTCGACGGGGGCTGCGGGGAGTTCTGAGGTCATTGTCATTGCGGGCTCACGGCCATCACTGCACAGGCTGGCGATTATGGGCCGAGCCGCACAGTGAAGGAAGCCGCGCGGCCCGTGTTTAATCCCGCGTTTACGAATTACCTACAACTTCGCCTGGCGCACCGCGCCACTGCGCGATTTGGCCATCGCGGCCAAACGCACCGCAACGTTCGCCGCGCCATACCCGGCATAGCCGTTTTTACGCTGGATGATCTCGAAGAAGAAGCGCCCCTCAAACGGCTCGGTGTAGACGTGAAACAGCTCGCCACCCTGCGCGTCGCGGTCATACAGCACGTTGTAATACGCCAGCTCACTGAGAAATTCGTCGTCGAAATCAAAACGTGCAGCGAGATCGTCGTAGTAGTTCAGCGGGATATCCAGCAACGGCACACCCGCCTCTTTGGCACGACTGACTTCGGCGAAAATGTCATCACAATCGAAGGCGATGTGATGCACACCGGAGCCTCGATAGCTCGACAGCGCATGGGAGATCGCCGTGTTGCGGTTCTCGGAAATGTTCAACGGCAAACGGATCGAGCTGTCGCGACTGCGCAGCGCACGGCTTTTCACCAGACCGTACGGGTCGGGCAGCACCACTTCGTCGTCGGCCTCGAAATCCAGCAGGCTCTTATAGAACAGCACCCAACTGTCGAGGCTGTCCGCCGGCAGCGCCATGGCCATGTGATCGATGCGCTTGAGACCGCCACGGGCCGGTGCGTCAGGCAGCAGATTGAAGTCGGTGCCGTAGACATCCGCCTGTTCATCCACCAGATAAATCAGGCTACCGTCGGGCGCGCGTACCGCCGCCAACTCAAGCTCGTTCGGCCCGACCAACCCGCGATAGGGCTGACCTTTAAAAGCCACGGCACGGGCCAAGGCACTGGCACTGTCCTTGACCCGCACCGCGGTGGCGCACAGCGATGGGCCGTGGGCCTCGAAGAAACTGTGCGCAAACGAGTACGGTTCAGAGTTGAGGATCAGGTTGATATCGCCCTGGCGCAGCAGGCTCACACTCTTGGATCGATGCTGCCCGGCCTTGACGAAACCCAAGCGCTCCAGCCAGTGCGAAAGCTTGGCACCGAGGCTTTCATCGACGGCGAACTCAAGAAACTCGATACCGTTGTACTCGCTGGCCTTCGGCGTCTCGAAGAGGATTTCGCGGTTGGCTACAGGCGTCGAAGCCTGCTCCAGCCGTTGACGGGTCTTCTCCTCCAGATACAGCAACGAACGCAAACCGTCGGCCGCGTTGGCCCGAGGCGGCGCAGCGCGGAAGCCATCGTTGAAAATTTCCAGTGACAGCGGCCCTGTGTAGCCACTCTGAATGATCGGTGCGAGAAAGCCCGGCAGATCGAATTCGCCCTGCCCCGGAAAGCAGCGGAAATGCCGGCTCCACTCCAGCACATCCATCGCCAGAATCGGCGCATCGGCCATCTGCACGAAGAAAATCTTCTCGCCGGGAATGTCGGCGATGGCAGACGGATCGCCCTTCAGCGACAACGTGTGAAAGCTGTCGAGCAGCACACCGAGGCTTGGGTGATCGGCCTGACGCACGATGTCCCAGACCTGTTGATAAGTGTTTACGTGTCGGCCCCACGCCAGCGCTTCGTAGCCGATGCGCAAACCACGGGCGCCAGCGCGCTCGGCCAGCAGTCGCAAGTCATCGATGAGAATTTGCTGATCGCCGACGCTGTCGACTGAAGCGTTACTGCACACCAGCACCAAATCGGTACCCAGCTCCTGCATCAGATCGAACTTGCGTTCCGCGCGCTCCAGATTGCGCGCCAGCCGATCGCGGCGGCAGCCTTCAAAATCACGGAACGGCTGAAACAGGGTGATGGCGATCCCGAGATCGACGCACATCTGTTTAATTTCACGGGGGCTGCCGTCGTAGTACAGGAGGTCGTTTTCGAAGATCTCCACTCCGTCGAACCCGGCGGCGGCAATGGCTTCGAGTTTTTCCGGCAGGGTGCCGCTCAAGGAAACGGTGGCAATGGAACGCTGCATGCTTCAACTCCCGGACTGCGCCGTTTGTGGCGGGGATCATTTTTATCGTGGGGAAATTATTGGCTGCATCACCTCGCGCAGCAATTTAAAGTGTACTAGCCGGTTAGTTTTGCGTGCGATTATCGAACACAATGGCGGTTTGACGAATTGACGATTTTTAGTCCACTGCCCACCATCGACTGCACATTGAGTCCGGACCTGAACCATCGGTCGCAGTGTTCGACAACCAAAGAACACCAAATAAAAAATCCAAAAACGGGTGGAACACATGATTCCTTCACAGACTTCCCGCATGGCCCCGGCCATGAACTCTGCCACGGGTGGCATCGGCGACAAGATCCGCGGCGCAATGGCGGTCGGCAAAACCCGCTGGGGTATGCTGGCACTGGTGTTTTTCGCCACCACCCTGAACTACATCGACCGCGCTGCCCTGGGCGTCATGCAGCCGATCCTCGCCAAGGAAATGAGCTGGACGGCGATGGATTACGCCAACATCAACTTCTGGTTTCAGGTCGGCTACGCCATCGGTTTCGTCCTGCAAGGACGGCTGATCGACCGGGTCGGCGTCAAGCGCGTGTTCTTCTGCGCCGTGCTGCTCTGGAGCCTGGCCACAGGCGCACACGGTCTGGCCACTTCGGCGGTCGGCTTCATGGTCTGCCGGTTTATTCTCGGTCTGACCGAGGCGGCGAATTACCCGGCCTGCGTGAAAACCACGCGCCTGTGGTTCCCTGCCGGTGAACGCGCCGTCGCCACCGGCATCTTCAACGCCGGGACCAACGTCGGCGCCATGTTCACGCCGATGCTGTTGCCGCTGGTTCTTCACGTATGGGGCTGGCAGGCGGCGTTCCTGTGCATGGCGGCACTGGGCGGGATCTGGTTGTTGTTCTGGGGTTTGAAGTACTTCAACCCGGAGGATCATCCGAGCGTTAAACAATCCGAGTTGGATTACATCCAGCAGGAAGTCGAACCGGAACAGGCTCGCGTACCGTTCTCGAAAATCCTGCGCATGCGCGGCACCTGGGCCTTCGCCATTGCCTACTCGTTGACCGCGCCGGTGTTCTGGTTCTACCTGTACTGGCTGCCGCCGTTTCTCAATCAGCAATACAACCTGGGCATCAACGTGACCCAGATGGGTATCCCGCTGATCATCATCTACCTCACCGCCGACTTCGGCAGTGTCGGTGGCGGCATCCTGTCTTCGTTCCTGATCGGTCGCGGCATGAACGCGATCAAGGCGCGGCTGCTGTCGATGTTGCTGTTCGCCTGCTGCATCATCGGCGTGGTCATGGCCGCCGGTTCCGCCAACCTGTGGGTCGCGGTGGCGGCGATCTCGCTGGCCATCGGTGCGCATCAGGCCTGGACCGCGAACATCTGGAGCCTGGTGATGGATTACACACCGAAGCACATGATGAGTACGGTGTTTGGTTTCGGCGGCATGTGCGCGGCGATCGGCGGGATGTTCATGACCCAGATCGTCGGCCATATCCTCACCGTCACCAACAACAACTACACCGTGCTGTTTACGCTGATCCCGGCGATGTACTTCCTCGCGCTGACGTGGATGTACTTCATGGCGCCGCGCAAGATTCCAACCATCGCCGAGTAACTCAATCCCTGTAGCTGCGGCACGCTGCTCCTACAGGGTTTTGTGTTTTCTGCTCTGCTGCCACGCCGCCGCCAACCCACTGCAACAGATCACCGCAATGCCGATCACCGTCAACCCACTCGGCGTGTGATTGAACAGCAGCCAGCCCAGCAACCCGGCAAACACAATCTGGCAATAACCGAACGGCGCCAGCAACGCCGGTGCGGCATGGCGAAACGCCTGGGTCAGGAACAGGTGAGCGGTCATCCCACAACTGCCCAGCGCCAGCATCAGCGCGGCGTGGGTCAATGTCGGCACCTGCCAGAAGAACGGCACCAACGCGCTCATCACCAACGTGTTGCATAACCCGGCAAAGAAGTTGCTGGTGGTCGGGCTGTCGATTTCGGCGAGCTTGCGAGTAAGCAACTGGTAGAAGCAGAAAAACAGCGCCGAGCACAGCGGCAGCAAAACGGCCGGCGTGAACAGTTCGCCACCCGGATGGACGATGATCAGCACGCCGATAAAGCCGCAAATCACCGCGACCCATTGGCCACGGGTCACCCGCTCCTTAAGCAGTGGCACCGACAACGCCGTCACCAGCACCGGCGCCAGGAAGTTCACCGCCGTGGCCTCCGCCAGCGGGATGTACATCAGCGCCGTGGTAAAAAACAGACTGGTGCCGAGCAGGCAAAGTGCGCGGATCAGCTGCCACAAAGGCTTCTTGGTGCGCAGGACGCGCAACCCGGATCGCGGTAGAAAAATCCCCGCCATCAGTAAGGTGTGCACCACGTAGCGGGCCCACACCACCATTACGATCGGATAGAACCCCGAGAGATACTTCGACAGCGCGTCATGACTGGAGAACAGGAACGTCGCCACGACAATCAGCATGATCCCTTTGAAGGGTTGGTTGACGCCGGATAACGGTGTACTGACGGTCATGAGCACTCCTTGTAAACACTGCCAGACAATCTAGAGCCAGGCGCCAGACTCTCACAGAGAATATTCATAATAGTGGGCGAACAACGCACCAAATGGTTCAACACCGGCTTCAATGATAACGAGCAAGGCTGCAGAACTTTTGATGGCGCGAAGTTATAGTCCTTTATCCTGCACATGAACCCGGATTTACGTGCCGATAGAACTGCCGGGCCAACCCAAGTGTCTGACGACCGGACTGGCGCCATACTCACGCACCAGCAACACTCATCACCACGAAACGTTTCATCCTGACAGATAGAGGATTCCCACATGCTATGGAAAAAAGGCCGACGCAGTGACAACGTCGTCGATGCCCGTGGTGATGATGCCGGCGGTGGCGGCGGCATGCGTTTTGGCGGCGGCAAGGGCCTGAGCATCGGGGCGATTCTGTTGATCGTCGGTATCGGCTGGATCACCGGGCAAGACCCGATGCAGATCCTCGGCCAGCTCACCGGGCAAATGTCCGAGCAACCGGCAGCCACTTCGCAGACCCGTCAGGCACCACCGGCCAACGATGAACAGGCGGAATTCGTCCGCTCGATCCTCGGCGATACCGAAGACACCTGGGGTCCGATTTTTCAGCAGGCCGGCCGGCAATATAAGGATCCGACCCTGGTGCTGTTCAGCAATCGGGTCAACTCCGCGTGTGGCATGGCCACCTCGGCCACCGGTCCGTTCTACTGCCCGGCAGACCAGAAGGTTTATCTGGACATGGCGTTCTTTCAGGAAATGTCGCAACGCTTCAAGGCCGCCGGCGACTTCGCCCAGGCCTACGTGATCGCTCACGAAGTCGGACACCATGTGCAGACACTTCTCGGCGTCTCGGCGAAAATTCAGACAGCCCGTCAGCAAGGTCGGCAGATGGAAGGTGACGGTGGTTTGCTGGTGCGCCAGGAACTGCAGGCCGATTGTCTGGCCGGCGTCTGGGCCTACAGCGCGCAAAAGCGCCTGAACTGGCTGGAACCGGGCGACATTGAAGAAGCCATGAACGCCGCCAACGCCATCGGCGATGATCGCTTGCAACAACAGGGTCAGGGCCGCGTGGTGCCGGACTCGTTCACCCACGGTACGTCAGCGCAAAGGGTGCGCTGGTTCAAAACCGGATTCGCGCAAGGCCAGGTCAGCCAGTGCGACACCTTCGCGGCGAAAAACCTGTAAATGCGTAAATGGCTTTTGGCTTTACTGATCATTGGCAGCACCGCGCAAGCGGCTGGCGTCGATGCAATCAGCTCTGGGCGCTTGCAACTCAAGGCTGGGGAAATGGCGGTGGGCATTGGCCCGGCGCCAGAGAAAATCGAGCGCGTGCTGATCGTCATTCATGGTCGATTGCGCAACGCCGAAACCTATCGCAAGAGCGCCGAAAGCGCGGCGGAACTGGCGGGCCAAACCAGCCACACGCTGGTGATCGCCCCGCAGTTTCTCAATGAAAGTGACGTGCCCTTGTACTCATTGCCCGCGACGGTGTTGCGCTGGAAAGGTAACGAGTGGATGGGCGGCGGTTTATCCACAGGTCCAAACCCGTTGAGTTCCTACGCAGCGCTGGACGAAATCGTCGCCCGCGTCACCGATCGAAAGCAGTTTCCCGACGTGAAGCAGATCGTGATTTTCGGTCACTCCGGTGGTGGCCAGGTGGTGCAGCGTTATGCCTTGCTCGCCAAGGATCAACCGGCGCTGAAGACCAACGGTATCCGTCTGCGTTATGTGGTGGCCAATCCGTCTTCATACGCCTATTTCAACGAGCAGCGACCGGTGGCGTTCGATCACGCCAAATGCCCGGGCTTCAATCGCTGGAAGTACGGTCTGTCAGACACACCGGTGTATGCCGGTGGGCAAACGCCGTTGCAGCTTGAAAGCAGTTACATCAAACGCGAGGTGATTTATCTGCTCGGGCAGCAGGACATCGACCCGCAGCACCCGGCGCTGGACAAGAGTTGTTCGGCAAAAACGCAGGGGGCTTATCGCCTGGAGCGGGGCAAGCTGTTTTTCGGTTACTTGCTGCGCCGCCATCCGGAAGGGGTGAATCAGCGGCTGGTTGAAGTGCCTGGGGTTGGGCATGACGGCGATGGGATGCTGACGTCGCCGGAGGGGCAGAAAGCGTTGTTCGATCAGTAAGTATTGTGCTGAATATTCCGGCCTCTTCGCGAGCAAGCTCGCTCCCACAGAGGATCTTCAGTGGATTCAAAATATGAGTCTGAAGAAAATCTACTGTGGGAGCGAGCTTGCTCGCGAAGAGGCCAGACCAAACAACCGGGATGTCAGGCGAGCAACATCCGCCGCAACTCGACACAATCCTGCGCATGCCAATCCGTCAGTTCCGGCCACGGGTTATCCGGCAGATTCACCAACACCGTACGCGCCCCCGCTGCCCTCCCGCAGTCCAGATCAAAGCGGTAATCGCCGACCATCACCATGTCACTGGCCGGCACATTCCACGCCTCTGCCAGTTTCAGCAAACCACCCGGATGCGGCTTTGGTGGCGCTTCATCGCGCCCAAGCACATCGTCGACGGCAAAGCAGTCAGCTAGGCCGATGGCCTCCAGCGTCACATGCGCCAGTTCGCGCGCATTGCGGGTCAGAATGCCGAGGCGATAACCGCGCGAGTGCAGATCGCGCACCAGTTCCACTGCGCCCGTCGCCGGGGTCGAACCCAATGCCAGATCACGCTCGTGTTCGAGCAGCCATGCATGCTTGGCCGCTGCTTCGTCTGCCGGCAAGGCGGCGAGATGGGTGAGGATGTCGTCTTCCGGTGGAATCTCCAGTGCCACGCGAATCGCCGCGAAGTCATGCACCGCGACGGTCAGGGTGCCGTCCATGTCGAACACCCAATGGCGGACTTCGGCCAGGCTCATGCCCAGTCCTTGCGATGCCGAATCAGGCCTTCCTGCGTGACCGAAGCGACCAGTTGCCCGGCACGGTTGAACACGCTGCCGCGAGAGAAACCGCGAGAATTGCCGGCCCACGGACTGTCCATCGCATAGAGCAGCCAGTCATCGGCGCGCAGATCGTTGTGGAACCACAGCGCGTGATCGAGGCTGGCGACCTGCATGTCTTTCTGCCAGACCGATTTGCCGTGGGGCAGCATCGAGGTGGTCAGCAGACCGAAATCAGAGGCATAGGCCAGCAGATATTTGTGCAGCGCCGGAATGTCGGCCAACGCACCGTCGGCGCGAAACCACACGTATTTCACCGGGTCCGCTGGCTGCGGGTTGTACGGGTCTTTTTCGGTGACTGGGCGTACTTCGATCGGTTTCGGGCACAGCAGTTTTTCGCGCATGTGCTCGGGGATCAGGTGCGCGCGCTGCTGAATCAGTTCCAGCTCCGACGGCAGGTTTTCCGGTCCAACCACAACCGGCATCTGAGTCTGGTGCTCGAAGCCTTCTTCGTCGTACTGAAACGAAGCGCTGCAGGTGAAAATCGGATGGCCCTTCTGGATTGCCGTCACACGACGAGTGCTGAAACTGCCGCCATCGCGCACGCGATCAACCGAATAGACGACCGGCAACTTGGCATCGCCCGGGCGCAGAAAATAGCCGTGCATCGAATGCACGTGGCGGGTTTCTTCAACGGTCTGACTGGCCGCCGACAGCGACTGGCCGAGCACCTGACCACCGAACAACTGACGGAAACCCAAGTCCTGGCTGCGGCCACGGAAGAGGTTCTCTTCAATCGGTTCCAGGGTCAGCAAATCGACCAGATCTTCCAACACTTGGCTCATTCAGGCTCTCCTCACACAAAGCTATACCGCGCAGTCTTGGCTACGGCGGTCGTTTCAGATTCTGGCGCAGGCCAATTATTTGGCGGCCATTGTAAACGTCCGTGTCGGCTTATCCATGCAAGGTTTGCAGCCATTGTTCCCGGGTGATGCGATACAGCACATGCCTTCTTAACGGGTGATCGGCAGCGAGTTTGGGATGATCGAAATCATCTTCCGGGGCGTGATGCATGCCAATCGCCTGCATGACTTTCTCCGAGGGCAGATTGGATTGCGCAGTGAAGGAGACGATTTCCTTCAAGGCCAATCGATCAAAGCCGCAGCACAGAGCGGTCCACGCCGCTTCACTGGCGTAACCCAGGCCCCAATGTTCCTTGGCCAGACGCCAGCCGATTTCCACTGCCGGCGTGAATGGCGCGTCGAAACCGACCACACCCAGCCCGGTGAAACCGATGAACTCGCCGCTGTCCTTGCGCTCCAGCGCCCACAAACCGTAACCGTGCTCGGCAAAATGTCCACGTACCCGGCCGATCAGCGCGGCACTTTCGAGCCGGCTCAGCGATACCGGAAAATAGCGCATGACCTGAGGATCGGCACACATCGCCGCAAATGCCGGCAAATCCTCGTCCTGCCACTGACGCATCAGCAGGCGTGCGCTTTCCAGTTGCAGTATCGGCTCCATCGTGCCCCTCCGTTTCCATGCCGCAAGTCTACATCGCTGGTAGGATCCTTCACTCTTTCCTACGTTTGCCACATGAAATCGCCATGCCATTGCCGCTGATCTACCACGAAGACTACAGCCCTGAGTTCCCGGCGGATCACCGCTTCCCCATGGACAAGTTTCGTCTGTTGCGCGATCACCTGGTCGACAGCGGTCTGACCCGTGACGCCGACCTGCTGCGTCCGCAGATCTGTCCCAACGACATCCTCGCGCTGGCGCATGACCGTAGCTATATCGAACGCTACATGAGCGGCGAGTTGTCCCGCGAGGACCAGCGGCGTCTCGGCCTGCCGTGGAACGAAGCACTGGCGCAGCGCACGGTGCGGGCGGTAGGTGGTTCAATCCTCGCTGCGGAAAAAGCCCTCGAGCATGGTTTGGCCTGTCATCTGGCCGGCGGCACCCATCACGCGCATTACGACTACCCGGCGGGCTTCTGCATCTTCAATGACTTGGCGATCATCAGCCAATACCTGCTGCAAAGCGGCCGGGTCAATCGCGTGCTGATCTTCGATTGCGATGTGCATCAGGGCGACGGCACCGCGCGAATCCTGCAGGACACGCCGGAGGCGATTACCGTTTCCCTGCACTGCGAGAAGAATTTTCCTGCACGTAAAGCCGAAAGTGACTGGGACATTCCGCTGCCCAAAGGAATGGGCGATGCCGATTATTTGAAAGTCGTCGACGACACGCTCAACTATCTGCTGGCGCTGTATCAGCCGGATCTGGTGCTGTATGACGCCGGCGTCGACGTGCACAAGGACGACGCCCTCGGTTATCTGCAACTGACCGACGAAGGCGTCGCCGCCCGCGATGAAAGCGTGATGCGCCATTGCCTGGGCCGCGACATCCCGGTGGTCGGGGTCATCGGCGGCGGCTACAGCAAGGATCGCCACGCCCTCGCCCGTCGCCACGGCATCCTTCATCACAGCGCGCAGCGAGTCTGGACGTCACATGGTTGTCATTGAGCTGTGCTGCGTTACCCACAATCGCTGTGGAACGGCCTGTGGATAACCTGAGTGAAAGGGACTACAGGCCACGGTAACCGTGGCGCACAGCCGAGTGGTTGTTTTTTAACCAGCTACCACAATCCCTGTGGGAGCGAGCTTGCTCGCGAAGGCATCGGCACATTCAAAAGAGATGCTGACTGAAATACCGCTTTCGCGAGCAAGCTCGCTCCCACAGGGGATCTCCGACATTGATCTGCGCTGTTAGAATACGCGCCTTATCCCGCCATACCGCAGCGCACGCCATGACTCAGAACACCGCCTCCTCCCCCGCTCACGTCGCCATCATCGGGGGTGGCCCTGCCGGCCTGATGGCCGCCGAAGTGCTGAGCCAGGCCGGAGTGCGCGTCGATCTGTACGACGGCATGCCCTCGGTAGGCCGCAAGTTTCTGCTGGCCGGCGTCGGCGGCATGAACATCACCCATTCCGAAGCCTACCCGGCGTTCCTTTCGCGCTACGCCGAACGCGCGCCGCAAATCGCCCCGTTGCTTCGCAGCTTCGATGCCGACGCGCTGTGCAGATGGATTCACGACCTGGGCATTGAAACGTTCATCGGCAGCTCTGGCCGCGTGTTCCCCACCGACATGAAAGCCGCCCCATTGCTACGCGTCTGGCTCAAGCGTCTGCGCGACAGCGGCGTAGTTATCCACACCCGCCATCGCTGGCTCGGTTGGGATGAACACGGCGCGCTGCGCATCGACAGCCCCGAAGGCGAAAAAACCTTCAAGCCCGACGCCACCCTGCTCGCCCTCGGCGGCGGCAGTTGGTCGCGCCTCGGCTCGGACGGTGCATGGATGCTGCCGCTGGAGCAGCGCGGTGTAGGACTGGTGCCATTGCAGCCGAGTAATTGTGGTTTCGAGGTGCAGGCCTGGAGCGAATTGTTAGTCAGCAAATTCGCCGGCGCGCCGCTGAAAAATATCGCCATCGGTTTGAACGACGATATTCCGCGCTTGGGCGAATGCGTGATCACCGCGACCGGTATTGAAGGGAGTTTGATCTACGCGCTCTCGGCGCCGATGCGCGAGGCGATCAACGCGCACGGCTCAGCGACCATTCACATTGACCTGCTTCCCGGCCGGCCTGTGGATAAAATCCAGGCTGCGTTGAGCAAACCGCGTGGCTCGCGATCGATGTCCAAGCATTTGCACAGTCAGGTCGGGATTGACGGGGTGAAAGCGGCGTTGTTGCGTGAGTTGACCGACGCTGCGACCTTTGCTGACCCGGCATTGTTGGCCCGGTCGATCAAGGCATTGCCACTGGCCTTGGTGAAAACCCGTCCTTTGGATGAGGCGATCAGCAGCGCGGGTGGCGTGACGTTCGAGGCGATGGATGAGCGATTGATGCTCAAGGCATTGCCGGGGGTTTTCTGCGCGGGGGAGATGCTGGATTGGGAAGCGCCGACGGGCGGGTATTTGCTGACGGGGTGTTTTGCCAGCGGTAGGGCGGCGGGGTTGGGGATGGTGCAGTGGTTACAGCGTCAGGACTGAAGACCGAGTTGCGCCCTTCGCGAGCAAGCTCGCTCCCACAAGGACGGTGATCATCCCGGTGGGAGCGAGCTTACAGACGCCTGCTCAAATCAAGGCTTACGCTTACGCGGCCCGGTATTGAACACCGGCACCTTGCGCACAGGCTTGACCGAAGGCTCCGGCGCCTGCGTCTCGCCGGTGTCGACCCACTTGCCCAGATTGCGCTTGCCGCCACCGCCGGAAGTTTTCGGCTTTTTCGGTTTCTTCGGCTTCTTGATCACCTGACCGCTGGCATCGGTATCCGGCACGCGGTGCTCAGGTTCGAAGTCCGGCTCGTTCTGCCGCGTCAAAGTCTGACGCGTGAGCATTTCAATCGCCGACAACATGTTCACTTCGTCCGCGCACACCAGCGAGATCGCCTCGCCCGTCGCACCGGCACGACCGGTGCGGCCAATACGGTGAATGTAATCCTCAGCCACGATCGGCAAGTCAAAGTTGACCACCAGTGGCAGGTCTTCGATGTCCAGACCACGGGCCGCGACATCGGTGGCCACCAGAATCTGTACTTCGCTGAGTTTGAAACGGTCCAGCGCACGCTGACGGGTCGCCTGCGGTTTATCACCGTGGATGCCGTCAGCATTGACGCCCAGCCCCTGGAGTTTTTCCACCAGCGCGTCCACGCCGTTGCGGGTCTTGGCGAACACCAGCACCTGCTTCCACTTGCCCTTGCGCATCAAGTGCACGAACAGTTCTGCCTTACGCTTCTTGTCTACCGTCACCACCCATTGTTTGACGGTGTTGGCAGCGACGTTGCGCGGGCTGACTTCGATGGTCAGCGGATCGTCGAGCATTTGCCCGGCCAGCAGGCGGATGTCGTCGGAGAACGTCGCGGAGAACAGCAACGTCTGACGCTTCTTCGGTAGCGCACGGTAAATATTCGCCAGCTCTTCGGAGAAACCCAGGTCGAGCATGCGATCAGCTTCGTCCAGCACCAGCGTTTGCAGCTGATTGAATTTCAGCGCCTTCTGACGGAACAGATCAAGCAGACGGCCCGGCGTCGCCACCAGCACATCAACGCCGCCGCGCAGCTTCATCATTTGCGGGTTGATACTGACACCGCCGTACACCGCGTACGTGCGCAACGGTAGATTTTCGGCGTACTCACGCACGGCTTCGTGAACCTGTTCCGCCAACTCGCGAGTCGGCACCAGAATCAGTGCGCGCACCGAATTGGCAGCGACTTTCGGCCCTTCCATGCTCAGCAACTGCAACAGCGGCAAGGCGAAACCGGCGGTCTTGCCAGTGCCGGTCTGGGCCGCTGCCATCAGGTCGCGACCGGCCAGAACGGCCGGGATGGCTTGCGCCTGCACCGGCGTCGGGGTCTGGTAGCCGAGCGTCTCGAGGGAGCGCAGCAAGGGTTCGATCAGGCCAAGAGAGGCGAAAGTCATGGAAGTACCGTAGGAAAATTCAGCGCGATTGTGCAAAACGAATGTGCAATGCCGCGCAGTTTACCCTAATTCGCACGCTGTTCCGTTGCAATGGCTGTCGGCTCAGTCTCCACAGGCTTGGGCGGCGCCCGGCGCCATTGCGGCAAGCTGATCAGCACCACCGCGCTGATGATCACCAGCATCGCCAGCGCCTCTTCGATACCAATAGTCTCGCCAACAAACACGATCCCCAGCAACACCGCCACCGCCGGGTTGACGTAGGCATAACTGGTAGCCGCTGCTGGCCGGACGTTTTTCAACAGATACATATAAGCGTTGAACGCGATGATCGAGCCGAAGAAGATCAGATACGCCAGCGCCAGCCAGCCTTCCAGCGGCGGCATGGCTTGCAGGTGTTCGCCGCTCAGCGTGCTGCCAATCAACAGCACAACGCCGCCGACGAGCATTTCCGCCGCGCTGGCCATCGCGCCCTGAGGCAACGGCAGGTGTCTGCTCCACACCGAACCGAAAGCCCAGGCTGCCGCAGCAAAAATCAGCAACGCCGCACCCAGCGGACTCGATTGCAGATTCGACCCCATGTTAAGCATCGCGATGCCGATAATCCCCAGAACCACGCCGGCCCATTCGAGGCGAGTATTGCGCGCGCCCCAGAAGTAGCCGCAGAGCAAGGTAAACAGCGGCACCGTCGCCACCGCCAGCGCCGCGACACCCGAAGCCACCCCGCTGTGCTCGGCCAACGTCACCGCGCCGTTGCCGCAACTCAGCAACAAAATCCCGATCATCCCCGCCGCTTTCCACTGCGCCCACGTCGGCGCAGGGGCCCCGCGCCAGCGCAGGAACGCATACATCAGGCTGCCGGCAATCACGAAGCGTACGCCGGCGAGCATCAGCGGCGGCCAGTATTCGACGCCAATACGGATCACCAGATAGGTCGACCCCCAAATCACATACAACGCAAAAAACGCCGCGATCAGCGGCAAGGAAAAACGGCGCAGGGCAGACATGGGCAGCTCGAAAGTCAGCGTCAGGGGATGGATTATTCTAAGAAGGCTTGCGGGCAAAAATAAGTTACAAAACCTGTTTATGACGCCGGTACACTTTTGATAGCACGGGGATCGACCACGATATCGACAGTGGCGAAGTTCGGGGTCAGCAAGACGTCGATTGTGTTGTCGAGTGCCATCGAGAAGCGCGTGCCGTTGGGTTACATCGAAAGTAATGGCAAATCCTGACGACTATGAAAGTCCCTGTGGGAGCGAGCTTGCTCGCGAAAGCGGTGGATCAGTCACATTGAAGTTGAATGACACACCGCATTCGCGAGCAAGCTCGCTCCCACAGGGGTTCTGTGCTGGATTGGGGATTGGGGATCAGCGATAGCGTTGCAAATGCTCGCCAACCTTCGCGGCGGGGACTTTCTGCAGTTTGCACAGCAAGTCGTGGGACAACTCGCGTACGCCATGCTTGCCGCGCAACTCATCCGCCAGATGCGCCATCAAGTTAGCCGCCATCTCCGCATCCGCCATCGCCCGGTGAGCCTGACCGGTGTGCGGCAGGCGCGCGAACGAGGTCAGGGTGCCAAGCTTGTGGTTCGGCGCCGCCGGCATCAAGCGGCGAGCCAACAGTAGCGAACAGGCAAAATTCTGCAAGCGAGTGCGCTTGATCCGCCCCAACTCAAAGTCCCAGAACTTCTGGTCGAACGATGCGTTGTGTGCGACCAGCGGCGTGCAGCCGACAAACTCGTTGACCTCGTTCATCACCTGCTCGGCCGGCGGCGCGGTGCGCAGCATGGCGTTGCTGATGCCGGTCAGTTGTTCGATGAAGGCCGGGACGCGTACACCTGCGTTCATCAGGCTCTGGTAACGCTCGACGATGCGGCCGTTTTCCAGCATGACCACGGCGATTTCCGTGGCGCGGCAGCTGCTGTTTGGCGAGAGGCCAGTGGTTTCAAAGTCGATGACTGCAATGCGTTCCAAACCTTGTTGTACTCCGTCCAAATCAATTCTTCAGTAGCCGCTCAATTCTTCAGCAGCAGTGCGCCTTCGATCGGCACGTAACGGCTGGCGGCGCGGATCAGCGAGTTGGCGGTCAAGCCAGGCACGCCATAGGCGACCGCTTGCACCCCGTGCTTGCTGATGATGCGTTCCAGCAGCATGTCGAAATCGCCGTCACCGGACGCCAGGACAATTTCGTCGACGTGGTCGGCGGCGTCCATGATGTCGAGGGTGATGCCCACGTCCCAGTCGCCCTTGGCCGAGCCGTCGCTGCGCTGGATGTACGGCTTGAGCTTCACGGTGAAGCCGAGGTTGCGCAGGATCTGCTGAAACTGCTGTTGCTTGCTGTCGCCACGGTCGATCGCGTAGGCGTAGGCCTCGACGATCTGCCCGTCCTTGCTGATGTCTGCCCACAGCGCCGCGTAGTTGAAGTGGCAACCATAGGCCTGACGCACGGTGTAGTAGAGGTTCTGCACGTCGGCGAACACTGCGATTTTTTTCACCGGAGTTCCTGTGAGCGCACAAGCGCACGAAGCGGGATCGGGCGCCAGGCCCGAAAATGGCGCTCAGTATGCCAGCCAAGAGGAAGGTGACGCGAATAATCACCGGCAAGCGCCAAGGTAGCACTGACGAGTGGTGACCTGTGGCGAGGGGATTTATCCCCGTTGGGGCGCGCAGCGCCCCCCTAAAAAACGGGGTTGCTTCGCAGCCCAACGGGGATAAATCCCCTCGCCACAGAGTTAGCGCAAATTTCAGACTTGTAGTTTAGACAAAGGAATCGTCGTCATCGAAGAACGATGAGTTGTCATCGCTGTAGCCGGCATCGGTAACGCCACCCTGGTCGTTACCGGCCATGGGCTGATCATCGCTCCAACCGTTGCTGCTCTGGTCGGCAACCTGCGCAGGCTCTTCCTTGATCACCTCGACTATTTCTTCCGGCTGCTGATTGTGATGGAACAGACTGCTGATGCCTTGCGCCAGCATCACGCCACCGGCCACGCCGGCCGCGGTTTTCAGGGCACCACCGAGGAAGCTGTTGCCAGCCGCCGGAGCCGCTTGTTGTGCGTAGTTTGGCGGCTGTGCACCGAAGCTCTGTTGCGGTGCGGGCGCATTGAAGTTCTGCTGCGATGCCGGTTCACGCCAGCCGCCAGTGGATGTCGGGGCGCTTGGGGTCGATGCGGGGCGCGAACTGCCGCCGCCAAAGATGCTCGACAGAAAACCACCGCCAGCGCTCGGGGCGGGCGCAGTACTCTGGGCTTTGGTCGATTGCAGTTCGGCCTGCAACTGCTCGACTTGCCGGGTCAGTAGCTTGTTCTGTTCGTCAAGGCTCTTGAGCGCAGCCTCTTGCACCAGAATCGCCTGGGTCATGAAATAACCTGCCGCCGGTTGGCGTGTCAGGTGTTCCTTGATCCGCGTCTCGGCCTGGGCGTCGCGCGGGGCTGCCTCCGTTTCGGCCTGTTGCAGCCGGGAAAACAGTCCATCGATCAGGGTTTGCTCTTCGCTGTTCATGGCGACCTCGTAGATTGCCGGGGATAACATTGCCCTCGCCCACACTGGACGGGGTGCTCACCTGTAATGGCGACGGTGACAAGATGTTTCAACGACCTTTACCGAATGTTTACGTTTGTGCCGCGCCGCACATCATCGGTTAAAGTGAGCCACTGTTTTCGACCTGCGATACCGACTGATGAATGCCTTCGAAGTGCTGCGCGACTCTCTGTTTTTTTTCAAACGCCATTTGGTCAGCATCGTGCAGCTGTGCCTGCCGCTGGTGATCGTCGAAGCCTTTTTGCAACAGGTGGTCGATCGCGCCACCGGGCCGGAAAGCTTTGCGGCGAGCAGCATCATCGTCGGCCTGGTGATTTATCCGTTGTATACCGCCGCACTGATTCTGTTTCTCGATGCCCGCAGCCGTGGCGAGTCGCCGCGCAACCGCGACCTGCTGGCGATGGCTGCCACCCTGTGGCCGCGCTTCGCCTTGCTGACGGCGCTGAATACCTTGCTGATCCTGCTGGGCATTTCGCTGTATTTTCTGCCGGGCCTGATCCTCATGGTAATGCTGGCGTTCGGCGAATACCTGCTGGTGCTGCGTGGCCTCAATCCATTGCACGCCATGAAAGAAAGCCTGCGCCTGACCCGTGGGCATTTCTGGCGAATCCTGCTGTGCATTCTCTGCGTGATGACACCGCTGTGGTTGCTCAAAGGGGCGACCCTGGCGATTTATCCCGAGCCGCAAAACCCGGTGATCGCCGTGCTGATCGACAGTGCCCACAGCTTCCTGCAACTGTTCACCAGCGTGGTGCTGTTTCGCCTGTTCATGCTGATTAGCGAATTGCCTGACAAACGTAGCGGAGCGGTCTGACCGCTTTGGCCTTGGGCGACGGGCGCGCACTCGGGTATGCTCGGGGCCACTTTCTGTAACGCTATAAGCCGAGCCATGACCCGTCTGCTGCGCTACACCCTGTTGCTTGTTGTGCTCGCCCTCGTGCTGATCGGCGTGCTGCTGTTCACCCTGACCTGGCGCCCCGACACCCGGAAAACCCTGCCGATCAGTTGCACCGGCACCCCGCCTGCGCTGGTGCCCGGGCAAGCGCTGAAAGTCATGACCTGGAACGTGCAGTACCTGGCCGGCAAGCGTTACGTATTCTGGAATGATCTGGCCCAGGGCAACGATGAAGCCCCGACCCCGGAAGACATGGCCTTCAGTCTCGATGAAGTAGCGCGGGTGATCCGCGACGAGCAGCCCGATGTGGTGCTGTTGCAGGAACTGGATGACGGCGCCAAGGCCAGCGACTATCAGGATCAACTCAAGCTATTGCAGGAACGGGTCGCCGATCTGTATCCGTGCAGCGTCAGCGCCTTTGACTGGAAAGCCGATTTCGTCCCCGAACCCCACATCTTCGGCAGTGTCGGTCGGCAACTGGCGACACTGAGCCGCTACCGCATCGAATACGCCGAACGCCTGCAATTACCGGTGGCCTCGAGCAATTTCATCAGCCGCCAGTTTCAGCCAAAAGACGCCCTGCTCGCGGCCAAACTGCCGCTCAGCGATGGCGGGCAACTGACCGTATTCAATACGCATCTGGAACGCGCCAGCCAACCGGACGACACTTTGCAGGCGCAAGTGACGGCCGTGGCCAAGGTACTCGACAAGCATGAAAGCCAAGGTTTGCTGTGGCTGATCGGCGGTGACTTCAACCTGCTGCCCCTCGGCCAGTATCGCCGTTTGCCCGCAGAGCAGCGCACACCCTACGCCGCCGACAGCGAGTTACATCTGCTGTGGGACAAATACCCGATGATCCCGAACAACAACGAAGCCAGCGGCATCAATCGCGCCCGGTGGCTGACGCACTACCCCAACGATCCCGGCCTCAACGGCCCGGATCGCACGGTCGACTATCTGTTCTACAGCCCGAAGATCAAACGGGTTGAAGCGAGGGTGCGCCAGGACGATACGTTGCGCATCTCCGATCACTTGCCAGTCATCGCCCGCTTCCTGCTCCCCGCCACCCCATAGCGACGGCAATGATCCAACGGCCCGATAACACGCCTTCGGCCCTCGAATTTACAACATGGAAGACGCATGAAAATCTTGTTGATGTGCAAGGACATCGGCGGTTACGCCCGTAAATTGGCTGACCATCTGAGGAAGGATAACGACGTGTGCTTCATTGATACGTCAGCGATGTCCGCCACGTTCGATCGAGCCCCCAAGATCATCCGTCGCGCACTCAAGCGTTGGGCCCAGTTACGCCAGGTCAAACGCGCCATTGCTGCAGGCGGTCGATTCGACGTTGCCCTCATCATCAACCCGGCGCAAATCGACCCGAAGCAGTTGGCGGCGGGATTCAGTGCCTCAGACCGCAAGATCGCCTATCTGTACGACAGCTTCAGCCGCTGGCCGATGAGTCGCGAAGAGCTGGCCATTTATGACGAGGTGTTTTCATTCGACCCGGAGAATGCCAAGAGCCACGGTCTGAAAAAACTGCACAATTTCATTTACGACGATTATGTTGCCGACGGTGCGCCCGGCGATTACTCGGCGTTTGTGGTGATGGCCGGCAAAGACCGGGTGCCGGCGCTTGAAGGCCTGGCGCGGGAGTTTGATCGACTCGGCGTCACCGATTACAAGTTTCTGGTGCAGTGCAAACCGATCCCGGGGGCTCATCCGGGCATCACGTTCTTAGAACAGCGAATGTCGCTGGAATCCGTGAGCGAGTTGGTAAAACGCTCGCGGATCATTCTGGACATTTCCAAGCCGGGTCAGACCGGTTTGAGCTTCCGTTTTTTTGAAGCCATGGCCTCGCGCAAAAAAGTCATCACGACCAACAAAAGTGTTGTCGATTATGACTTCTACAATCCGGCAAACATTCTGGTCATCGACGAAAACAGCCCGGTAATTGCGGAGCATTTCATCACGACTCCGTACGTGGACATCCCTGCACCTATCTATGAAAAATACACGCTGCAGGGTTGGGTGAAGGCCGTTTTCTCGCAACAGTGAATTGCACCGAAAAAACGGGTCGAACCACAAAAAGTGTGGGAGCGAGCTTGCTCGCGAAGGCGTCATATCAGCCAAAGCATTTGCTGGATGATAGATCGCTTTCGCGAGCAAGCTCGCTCCCACAGTGTTTGATGTCGATCCGTTCTTTGTGGATGACTCAAGTACATTTGGCCCTCAGGTCCCTCGGGGTTTAGCCCGGGCAGTGGCCTCGGCCACCAGAGGATCATCCGGCCAGTAATGCTTCGGATAGCGTCCCTTCAAATCCTTCTTCACCTCGGCATAAGTGCTGCGCCAAAAGTTGGCCAGATCCTGCGTCACCTGCACGGGTCGCCGCGCGGGTGACAGCAGATGCAGCTTGACCACTTGCCTGCCGCCAGCGATTCGCGGGGTTTCGGCCAAGCCAAACAACTCCTGCAAACGCACCGCCAGAATCGGCGGAAACTCGCTGTAGTCCAGACGAATCGACGAGCCCGACGGCACGCTCAAATGATGCGGCGCCAGCTCATCCAGCCGTTGCGGCAGCGGCCATGGCAGCAGATTGCGGACGATGCTCGACAGATCCAGATTAGCGAAGTGACTGAGCCGCGAGACTTTGCCCAGGTACGGCATCAGCCAGTGTTCGAGGGTTGTCATCAGAGCCGCATCGCTGACATCCGGCCATTGGCTTTCGTCTTGCGTTTGCAGATCCAACTGCCGCAACAGGGCAACACGCGCCTGCCACTGGCGCAGTTCCGGGGTCCACGGCAGCAATTCCAGCCCCTTGCGCCGCACCAGATTGACCAGTGCCTGACTGCGTGCGTTTTCATCGAGACCGGTCAACGGTTCGCGGCTGAGAATCAGCTCACCGACCTTGTGCTGACGCTCGGCGCGCAATACGCCTTCGCGCTCGTCCCAGTCCAGTTGATCGACGCACTGCACCTGCTCGGCCAGCACCGAATCGAACAGCGCCGGATCAAAATCCGCCGCCAGATAAATCCGTTCTTCGCGCTGGCCCTGACGGCTACCGAGGTCGGCGATGACGATCCATGGCTCCTTCATCAGGCTGTCGGCTTCGGCGAACAGGGCGGCGCGGCCGTTGGCCAAGCGATATTCAGCGCCCCCGACGCGGCGCTGTTGCGCGACACGATCCGGATAGGCCAGCGCCAGCAAAGCGCCGAGCCAGCGCGGATGATCCGGGTCGCTGACCGGCTCGCTCGCCTTGCCCCGTAAGTAGCTGCGATATTGCCGCGCCAGTTGCCGCGCACGTTGTACGCCACCCTGCGCTCCACGGGCTGCGCGTTCTTCGCCCGAGAGCAGCACCAATCGGCTGTGCAGATCGGCACCGGCGCCGCGCAAGATATCGCGCTCGCCCAACAACGCGGCGACATCGCAAGCCATCGTCGCCAATCCCAACGCCTGACCGCGCAGCAATAAATGGCCGATACGCGGATGCGCCGGCAGTTCGGCCATGGCCTGACCGTGGGAAGTCAGCGCCTCGCCGTCCAGCGCACCCAGACGCTGCAACAAATCCTGCGCCTGTGCATATGCCGCTGCCGGGGGCACGTCGAGCCAGACCAGTTCGCCCGGTGTCACACCCCAGCGCCCGAGTTGCAGCGCCAGACTTGCCAGATCTGCCGAGAGAATTTCCGCACTGCCATAAGCGGCCAGTTGTTCGTGCTGATCCTGCGACCACAATCGATAGCAAACACCCGGTTCCAGACGCCCTGCCCGACCCGCGCGTTGGGTGGCGCTGGCCTTGGAAATGCGTTGAGTGTCGAGGCGGGTCATGCCGCTGCCCGGATCGAAACGCGGCACCCGCGCCAGCCCGGCATCGATCACCACGCGCACACCGTTGATGGTCAGGCTGGTTTCGGCAATGTTGGTCGCCAGCACCACTTTGCGCTGGCCGGGCGGAGCCGGATCGATGGCGGCACGTTGCGCGTTCAGATCAAGCTCACCGTGCAGCGGACAGAGCAACACGTCGCTGCGCGCACCGATGGCGTCGCTCAGTTGTTGATGGACTCGACGGATTTCCGCCTGCCCCGGCAGAAACACCAGCACGCTGCCGGTTTCGTCATTGAGGGCTTCGAGTACCGTCTGCGTCACGCGTTGATCAATGTATTCGCCGGGCTGAAACGGTCGGCCCCAGCGCATTGTCACCGGATACATGCGGCCTTCGCTGCGCAGGATCGGCGCGTCATCGAGCAACCCGGCCAGGCGTTCGCCTTCGAGCGTTGCGGACATCAGCAAAATCTTCAGCGGCTGTTCAGCGCGAAACAGTTCGCGACCGTTCAGACTCAGGGCCAGCGCCAGATCAGCGTCAAGGCTGCGCTCGTGGAATTCATCGAAGATCAGCAGACCCACGCCTTCCAGCGCCGGGTCGTCCTGCAAACGCCGGGTGAGAATACCTTCGGTGACCACTTCGATGCGGGTATTGGGGCCGACCTTGCTGTCGAGACGAATGCGATAACCGACGGTTTCCCCGACTTTCTCGCCCAACTCACTGGCCAGTCGCTCCGCAGCGGCACGCGCAGCCAAGCGACGCGGCTCAAGCATGAGGATGGTTTGCCCATTGAGCCAGGCTTCATTGAGCAGAGCCAGAGGCACGCGGGTGGTTTTACCGGCGCCGGGCGGTGCTTCGAGCACGGCTTCATCGCGTGTCGCCAACGCTTCACGCAGGGCGGGTAAAACTTCATCGATCGGCAAAGAAATCATGCTGGCTCCCAAACAGAGCGGCGAGTATAACGGCGAACTGCTGGGCGTTCGTCAGGGTCTTAACTTCACACGACGACGCTTCGTTATTAGATGACTCAGGAGATTTCCCATGCGCTTACCTTTTCGCCTGATCGGCGGTGTACTGGTCGCCACCCTGCTCACTCAAATCACCGCGTGCGGCTCGATTTTCTATCCAGATCGGCGCGGCCAGATCGACGGCAAGATCGACCCGGCGATTGCCGTGCTCGATGCCGTTGGCTTGCTGTTCTACGTCATCCCCGGCCTGATCGCGTTTGCCGTCGACTTCGCCACTGGCGCGATTTATTTCGAGCCGGGCCACACCGCGCAGATCGATCCAGCCACGCTCAAGCAAGCCGTCGGCCCGGACGGTCAGGTCGATAACCACAAGTTGCAGGCTATTCTCGAAACTGAACTGGGGCGCAACTTCCCTCTGGATGATCCGCGCCTGATCCAGCACAAGGGCAGCACTCAGCAACTGGCGATGTTCGGCCTGCAACCTGCCGCATAAGGAATCACCCAGCCCATGACCTCCAGCCCCGAACACGCCCGCCTGCTGCGGCTGGCCACCCGCGCCTCAGTGGCGGTGGCCTGTACGCTGATCGTCGCCAAAGCCATCGCCTGGTGGCTGAGCGGGTCAGTGAGCATGCTCGCCGGCCTCACTGACTCGGCGCTGGATGGCATCACGTCGTTGCTCAATCTGCTGGCGGTGCACTACGCGTTACGCCCGGCGGACGACGATCACCGCTATGGCCATGGCAAAGCGGAATCGCTGGCGGGCATGGCGCAGGCGCTGTTCATTGGTGGCAGTGCGGTGTTGATCGCGTTTCAGGCTTATGCGCGGTTGAATGATCCGCAGCCGCTCGGCGCGCCATGGCTGAGCATCGGCGTGATCATTTTCTCGCTGCTGCTGACATTGGCGTTGCTGGTGTTGCAGCATCGGGTGGTCAAGGCGACCGGCTCCAACGCCGTGCGCGCCGATTCGCTGCATTACCGCTCGGACATGCTGCTCAATGGCAGCATCCTGATTGCGCTGGTGCTGGCCGGGTTTGGTTTTGATCAACTGGATGCGTGGTTCGGTCTGGGGATTGCTGTCTACATCTTGTGGAGCGCGGTGCAGATCGCCCGGGAAAGTTTCTCAGTGTTGATGGACGAGGAACTGCCGACGGACGTCAGCCAGCACATGCTCGAACTGGCGTGCAGTGTGCCGGGGGTGTTGGGCGCGCATGACCTGCGCACGCGGATCTCGGGCAACCACTGGTTTGTGCAGTTGCATCTGGAATTGCCGGGGGAATTGACGCTGTCTGTCGCGCACGGCATCAGCGATCAAGCCGCCGATGCCATTCACAAAGCCTACCCGCGCGCCGAAGTGCTGGTGCACGCCGACCCGCAGGAAGTGGTGCTGGCCGCCAGGGCTCAGTAACTGACCTGATAACCGCGACTGCTCAGGCAATTGCCCTGGGCCTGACGATACGCCTGAACCACCTCGGGTGCCGGTTGGTAGGTCGCAGTGCGCGGATCAAAACCGCTTTGCTGCACCGCGTACTGATAACACTGGTATCCGTCCTGCTGCACCTGCTGCGGCGACTGACCATTGGCCGGATAGGCCTCGACGTCATAACCCTGTGATTGCGGTTGCGGCTGTTGCTGCACGGGCGGCGCGACCACGATGTAATCCTGCGTGTCTTGCTGATACGCATAGTACGAACCGGCAGCGAGGAACAGCAGCGACCCACCGATCCACACTTCACGGGCGTAATCCGGCAAATACTGCGTGCGAATCCCGCGCGGCGGTTGCACGACGATGTAGCGCGGGCCTTGCGGGCGATACCAGTAGCCGCCGGAATAGAAGTAGTCCTGACCGCGATACGGCACGCGATAGTCACGATCGGGGAAGCGATCAATCACATGCCCCGGCCGATATTGCGGACCGGGCCCCCAACCATTGCCGTGACCGTCCGGACGTCCCGGCCAGCGATTGTCGTTGGGTCGATTGTCATTGGGTCGATTGCCGGTCTGCCAATGCTGGTTGTTGTAGCCGTTTTGCGGACGCTCGTCGCGGTAGTAACCCTGACGCGGCTCCTGGGTCTGGCGCACGGTGTCGGGGCGCGGCTGGATCGGCAGATTGGGATTGTGGTCCGGACGATTCTGGTTCTGGCCGTTGTTCTGCTGACCGTTATGCTCGAACTGGCGGCTGTTGTCGCCACGAATGATCTCGTTGCTCTGCGCACGCGGCTGATTCTGCTGCTGCGGATTGTTCTGCCCGCGCTGCTGATTGTCGCCGCCATGGCCCTGATTATTACCCTGATGCTCCGGCCCGCGACCGCCGTCCTCGGGGCCATGATTTTGCGGCTCGTCGGCCAACGCCTGCGCACCGACACTCATACACAGCAAACCAACACCGGCCAGCTGCCAGATACGCGACTTCATGAAATTCCTCACTGCGGCTTACTGCCCGTAAATAAGAGTGGCCTGTAGCTAAGACCGGGGAAATACACACCGGGTTCTGCTAAAGGTTATCAGTCACGCGACTTATTTATTGAGCGGCGCAGCAGCAAATCGCGCGCAAGAAAAAAGGGAGACCCGTCGGCCTCCCTTTAGAGAACTTCGTCCTGGCTCGACGCTTTTGACGTCGGCTCACCTCACGCCGTCTTCTGGACAGTGTGTAGCTCGGGGGCCGGCCCAGCCCCGGTGGGGGGTGGCGGCCGCGGCAGGCCTGATAGGCGGGCCGCGTGGACTGTGTTACCGAGCAGTGATTCTGGTGATAAGAATAGGCCTGAGCCCGCGACAGATGATTGCTAAGATTGCTCAAACAAACACCACTTGCGCAATTTTTCACCCTGGATAGATAATCCGCCGCAATAGTTACAACCAAGGACAGATTGATGAGCAAACTCGACCGTTACGACCTGAGCATTTTGGCGGAATTGCAACGCGACGCCCGCATCTCCAACCAGGAACTGGCCGAGCGCATCGGTCTGTCGCCCTCCCCTTGCTCGCGCCGGGTCAAGCAGCTGGAAGACGACGGCTATATCTCGCGTCAGGTGGCGCTACTGGATCGCAAGATGCTCGGCCTGAGCCTGACGGCTTACGTGCTGATCGGCATGGATCGGCACACACCAGAGCGTTTCGAGAATTTCGAAGCGGCGATTCGCACGTTGCCGCAGGTGCTGGAGTGCAGCCTGGTGACGGGCGTGGATGCTGATTACCAGTTGAAAGTGGTGGTGCCGGACATGGATCACTATCAGAAGCTGTTGCTGGGTCACCTCACCCGCATCGATGGCGTAACAAGCGTTCGCTCAAGCTTTGTGCTGAATCAAGTGTTGAACAGCACTGAACTGCCGCTCACCCACCTGCGCAACTGATTGCTTTTGTGGCGAGGGGATTTATCCCCGTTCCAGTGCGCAGCACTGGCAAAGCTCTGCCGCGAGCCAGATATTTTGGGGTCGCTTCGCAACCCAACGGGGATAAATCCCCTCGCCACAGGACTGCGGTACACCGACGCAGGTCAATGCTTCATCAATTGCCCTTGGCGTATAATCTCCGCCGCCCTTTAGCCCCGCCCCGCGCCGGAGATGTCCGATGGATCCTGCACTACTCGAAGAGTGGATGATGACCGGTCTGGTCAGCATCCTGATCATTTTCATGGGTTTCATCGTCTGGGATCTGGCGAAGAAGTCCAAGGCCGGGCGTTTCGGCTCGTTCATTCTGTTCTTCGTACTGGGCCTGGGCGTGGCCGCGTTTATCATCAAGAGCGTGGTGATCGGCCTGATCGAATCCGGTGCTTTATAAGCGCGCCGGCACTTCCGTCCACTGGCCCTGATCGAGACCGTCGATCGTCCAGTCGCCAATCCTGACCCTTACCAACCGTAGCGTCGGCAGCCCGACAGCTGCGGTCATGCGCCGTACCTGACGGTTGCGCCCCTCGCGAATCACCAATTCCAGCCAACTGGTCGGCACGCTTTTACGAAAGCGCACGGGCGGGTTGCGCGGCCAAAGCTCAGGCTCCTCCAATTCCCGCGCCTCGGCGGGTAAGGTCATGCCGTCATTCAACTCGACGCCATCGCGCAGACGCTGCAATTGCTCGTCCGTCGGCTCACCTTCGACTTGCACCCAGTAGGTTTTCGCCAGTTTGTGTTTCGGGTCGGCGATCCGCGCCTGCAACTGGCCGTCGTTGGTCAGCAGCAGCAAACCTTCGCTGTCACGATCCAGCCGACCGGCAGGATAAATGCCGGGCACATCAATGTAATCCTTGAGCGTCGCCCGCCCTTCACCGTCGCTGAATTGCGTCAGCACATCGAACGGTTTGTTGAACAGGATCAGCTTCGGCTCGGCCGGCGGCGCCTTGGCGACACGGCGAGGAGCAGAAGACGGAGGCTTCACGCCGGGGCGGCGGGAAGGTGGACGCGGGGGACTGGGCATGGGCAAAGCAACATCTAACGGTCAGGGCTGCCAATGCTAGTAGCTCGACCGTTAAATGACCATCAACAAATCAGCGGAACGGCGGTTCGTCGAAGCTGCGCAGTTTGCGCGAGTGCAACGAATTGAGTTCGGTGCGCAGCAGATCCACCGCTTCGATGCCGATCTTCAAGTGCTGGCTGACCGCACGCTCGTAGAAGGCGTTGGCCGAGCCTGGCAGCTTGATTTCGCTGTGCAGCGGTTTGTCCGATACACACAGCAACGTGCCGTACGGCACCCGCAGGCGATAGCCCTGCGCGGCAATCGTTCCGCTTTCCATGTCCACCGCCACGGCGCGGGACAGGTTGATCAACGGTCGCTCCTGAGCCCAGCGCAGTTCCCAGTTGCGGTCGTCGTAAGTCAGAACGGTGCCGGTGCGCAGGCGTTTTTTCAGATCGTCGCCCTTCTCGCCAGTGACATTGGCCGCCGCTTGTTGCAGCGCCATTTGCACTTCGGCCAGTGCCGGGATCGGGATGTTCGGCGGCACCACGCGGTCGAGAATACCGTCGCGACGCATGTAGGCGTGGGCCAGCACGTAGTCGCCGATGGTCTGCGACTGCCGCAGGCCGCCGCAGTGACCAATCATCAGCCAGCAATGCGGACGCAGCACGGCCAAATGGTCGGTAATGTTCTTGGCATTGGACGGGCCGACGCCGATATTGACCAAGGTCACGCCGTGGCCATCGCTGGCGATCAGGTGATAGGCCGGCATCTGGTAGCGGTGCCAGACCACACCGGCAGCAATTGCCGAGGCTTCGCCGTGATCCATGCTCTTTTCGATGATGACGTTGCCCGGCAGCACCATGCGCACGAAACGCGGATCGCTGCGCAATTGCTCCAGACCATGAACGATGAACTGGTCGACATAACGGTGATAGTTGGTCAGCAGGATCCACGGCTGCACATGGCGCCAGTCGCTACCGGTGTAGTGCACCAGACGGCGCAGTGAGAAATCCACACGCGCCGCATCAAACAGCGCCAATGGCAGTGGATCGGTGTTTTCCCAATCGTATAGGCCGTCGGCGATGCCATCGGTGGCGGCAGACAAATCGGTACTCGGGAACACGCGCGCCAGCACCGCTGCCGTCACGCCGGAGCCGGCCAGTTCGTCGCCCTGTTCGACCACGTATGGATACGGAATGTTTTGCTGACTGACGCCGACTTCCACGGTCACGGTGAAGTCGTGCATCAGCGGCACAAGTTGCTCGAGCAGGTATTTGCGAAAGGCCGCCGGGTGGGTGACGGTGACGCTGTAGGTGCCCGGCAGTTGCACCTTGGCGTAAGCGCGGGTGGTCTGCGGGACTTCGCCCTGGCATTGATAGGTCAGACGCAGTTCGGGATAGCGAAACTGAGCACGCTGCTCGGCGTCGGGCTCGACGCGATCCTTGAGGTACCGCTTGAGCGCCGAGTTCAGCGCAGAGGTGGCCCGCTCATGCAGCTCGGCCAGACGATCCACGGCTTGTTCGGCGGTTTGAACGACAATAAACGCTTCGGTCACGATCAGCTTCCTGTGTTCTGACTTGCAGAGCTTCATCTTGCCTGCATCGTGGCGTGACGGGAACAGTGGCGTAATGGGTGTACCGAAATCTTTCAGACAAAGCGGATCCCTGTGGGAGCTGGCTTGCCAGCGATGGCGGCGTGTCAGTCAATATTCATGTTGGATGTGCTGGCCTCATCGCTGGCAAGCCAGCTCCCACAGGGTTTTGTGGTGTTTGGGGGATTGGGGATCAGAATCCTTGCGGGGTCGAGCGGGTGACGATGGCTTCGACGTCCAGCCCACGCGGCAGCGCGCCGTAGACTCGCCCACCCCCACTCAGGCGGCTGGCAATAAACGCATCACTGACCGCCGAATTCCCCGCCTCCAGCAACAGCTTGGCCTGAAGCCCCAGCGCAATATCCTCGGTCAATTGCCGCGCCCGGTATTGAATGTCGCTCGTATCCTTGAACTGCGCCTGCAACTGCTGAATATGCGCGGCCAGTCGTTTATCGCCATGGCCATCACCGAGCTCACTGAACAACACATCCAGCACGCCTGGCTCTTTCGACAAGGCACGCAACACGTCGAGACACTGCACGTTGCCCGAACCTTCCCACGTCGAGTTGACCGGCGCCTCGCGATACAACCGCGGCAGGATGCTGTCTTCGACATAGCCCGCACCACCCATGCATTCGGCGGCTTCGTTGATCATGGCCGGCGCGCGTTTGCAGATCCAGTATTTGCCCACCGCCGTCACCAACCGGGCGAATTGTGCTTCGTGGCGATCATCCAGATGATCCAGCGCCTTACCCATGCGCAGGCTCAGGGCCAGTGCGGCCTCGCTTTCAAGCGCCAGATCGGCCAGCACGTTCTGCATCAACGGCTGTTCGCTCAGCAGTTTGCCGCCGACCTTGCGGTGCGCGCAGTGATGGCTGGCCTGGGTCAGCGCCTGACGCATCAGCGCGCTGGAACCGACCATGCAATCGAAGCGCGTCATGGCGACCATTTCGATGATGGTCGGCACGCCGCGCCCCTCTTCGCCGACCATCCACGCCAGCGCCCCGCGAAATTCCACTTCGCTGGAGGCATTGGACTGGTTGCCGAGTTTGTTTTTCAGGCGCTGGATGTAGAACTGATTGCGCGTGTCATCGGGACGATGGCGCGGCAGCAGAAAACAGGTCAGGCCTTTGTCGGTCTGCGCCAGCGTGAGGAACGCATCGCACATCGGCGCCGAACAGAACCACTTGTGGCCGACCAGTTCATAGGCCTCGCCCGGGCCGCTGGCGCCGACCGGATAGGCTTTGGTGGTGTTGGCGCGCACGTCGGTGCCGCCCTGTTTCTCGGTCATGGCCATGCCGAGGGTGACCCCGGCCTTGTGCGCCATGCCGACGTTACGCGGGTCGTATTCGGTGGCGAGGATTTTCGGTAGCCACTGCTCGGCCAGGTTCGGCTGCAAACGCAAGGCCGGAACGCTGGCGAAGGTCATGGTCAACGGGCAACCGCTGCCGGCCTCCGCCTGGCTGTGCAGGTAACTCATGGAAGCTCGGGCAACGTGGGTGCCGTCCTGCGGATGCGCCCACGGCAGCGAGGTCAGACCATGCTCGATCGCTGTGCGCATCAGTTCGTGATAAGCCGGATGGAATTCCACCAGGTCGATGCGATGACCGTAGCGGTCATGGCTGGCGAATACCGGTTTGTTCTGGTTGGCGAGGAACCCGGCTTCCATCAGCGGCCCGCCAGCAAGAGCACCGTAGGCGTCGATCCGCGATTCGGCCCAACCGGCGCCAAACCTGCGCGACCACTCCTGCAACGGCAGGTCGATGCGGTACAGGTTGCTGCCGTCCAGCGACGGTGGCTGGTTGGTGACTTCGTGGGTTTCGGCGAACTGATGCAGGTTCATGACGGGTTCCTTCTTCAGCGAGAAGGTCAGTTAAGCACCGCCCCCACGCCGAACAAAGTGTCATATCCGCCGTTTTTGCGGCGCTTTTACCCTATCAACAGCAGAGCACCCGCCGCTCCAGCGCTGCCTGCAAATCTTCGAATTTCACCGGTTTGTTCAGGTAATCGATCAGCGCGCCAGGGGGGCAAATCTCGCGATCGGCACTCAGCGCGAGCATGAACACCGGCAGATGGGCGCAACCCGGCAAGGCCTGAATCTGGCAGCACAACGACGCGCCGTCATGAGCAGGCAACTGGCAATCGATCAGCACCGCGTCGAAGCTTTCGCGCCGCAGGGAATCGAGCGCTGCCGCACCGTTGTCGGCCGTGCGCACGCGGAAACCGAGCTTGAGCAACATGCCGCGCATCACCAGTTGGTTGACGCTGTTGTTATCGACCAACAACACCGTGCAGTCCTGCGGCGTGCGTATGCAATCGCGGGCAAGCGCTGGAGTTGGTGCAGGTTCAACCACCGGCAGTGCGAACTCGACGTCCAGCTGGAATCGGCTGCCACGACCGGGTTCGGAACGATGGGTAAGCTTGCCGCCGAGCAATTCCACCAACTGTCGGCAAATCGCCAGACCGACGCCCAAGCCGCCGTACTCACGGGTCATCGACCCGTCGAGCTGGAAGAAGCGCTGATACATCGTCGCCTCACCCAGATCGGTGAAGCCGATGCCGGTGTCGATCACCGCAAACGATAGCGCCAGACGATTGTCCGTCGTCGGTTTGCCGGTAACGCGTAGCGCCAGACCACCCACGCGGGTGAACTTGATCGCGTTATCCAGCAAGCATTCCAGGCACTGCGCCAGTTTCGCACTGTCGCCATGCAGGCGATCCGAAAGGGTCGGCAGCACGTCGACTTTGAAGTCCAGCGACTTGCTAGCCGCGTTGCCTTCGAACTGCACGCGTAGCGCCTCGACCACGCCGCGCAGGCTGAAGCTGCCCGGTGTCGCCTTGAGCTTGCCGGCCTGCAATTCGGTAAGGGTAAGGATACCGTTGACCATGCGCATCATGTCCCGGGCGGAACCGGCAGCGGTTTGCTGGTATTGCTCAAGCTCCGGATCCAGGTCGATGGTCTGCATCAGTTCCAGCGAGCCGATCACACCGTTCATCGGCGTGCGCAGTTCGTGGGTCAGGGTCGCAAGAAATTCATCCTTGAGTTTGTTGCTGTGGGCCAGTTGCTGGTTGAGCACTTCGAGTTTCTGCCCGGCATCGAACAGCGTCTGCGCCTGTTGCTCGCGCATCGCATTGATCCGGTCGGCCAATGCCAGCGAGAGCAGCGCCACCTCGATGGCCGAGCCGATCTGGCTGGCGTACATGGTCAGGAACACGTTCGGCAGCAAGCCCAGCACCATCAGCGTGTTGATCACGCCACCGAGCAGGAACGCCGACCACGCGATGATGAAGTAGCGCGCCACGCGCAAGCCCCGGCACCAGGCTAGAATTCCGGCGGCGAAAATCACCACTGTGAAGGTCAGTGCCAACGTGGTCGCCAGGCGCAGCGCCAAGGCATAACTGGCCATCAGCGACAGACCGATCACCAGCGCGCCGAATCCGATCAACGCGATCAACAAGCGGTCGAGCCAGCGGCTGTGAGTTTTGGTCTGCAAGAAGCTGCGGGCGAACTGGCTGCCGAACAGCCCCGCGCAACCGATGAAAAACGGGGTGGCGGCGTTGGCCCACCACGGGTTGTTTGGCCAGAAATACTCGACCGCCGCGCCATTCACCGACAGTTGATAGAGACCGAACGAAGCAATATAGAAAATGTAATAGAGGTAACTGGTGTCACGCACGCTCAGGTAGATGAACAGGTTGTAAACCACCATCCCCAACAGCACGCCATAAATGATGCCCAGTACATACAGGCGCACGGGCTGATCTTCAAGGTAGGCGGTGCTCGACCACAACGTCACCGGCGCCTGGATCGAGCCTTCGCTGGCCAGTCGCAGGTACACGGTTTGTTGTTGATCCGGTGCGAACGTCAGGTCGAATAGATAGTTGTTCTGGCGGATCTCGCGACTGGCGAACGGCCAGGCATCGCCGGTTTGCCGGATCAGGCGAAAGTCGCCTTTGGCATCGGGCAGATACAGATCGAGATGGTCGAGCGGCGGATACGCCAACTCCAGCAGCCAGGTGCGCTGGGCGGCCGGATTGCTCGGGCGGTAATGCAGGTCGATCTTCAGCCAGAACGCCGAGCGCGAGTACCCGGCATTGAGCGTGGCTTTGTCGTGGGCTTTGAAATTGCCGGCAGCAGCCTGCGCGCGGACATCGGCAATGCTCGCCTGACCGCTCGGGTCTTCGAACACTTGCAGTGACCGGCCCAGAGGGAGGCTCTGGGTGAATTCGTCGAATTCGACGGCGCTCGCCATGAGGGGCAAGCAGAACAGCAACATCAGCAAATAGCGCATTGAAGCCCCAGCGTGGCTCGTCCGGTTGTGTCAGGAAGCCCCCCCATTCCTTTTGAGTAGACGTAAAACCGGTATTACCTGTTATTGGTTTGGATCCAGACTAGCATAGCCGTTGATGGCTATTGAGCACCATAGGAATTTTTCCTACAAAGGCTCTAGAACGGGCGTTTCAGAGCATAGGTGCGGACTAGAGCTGTTGAGTTGGTCAGGAAGATCAAAAGATCGTCCGAAGGCTCGGGCCGCGATCAGGCGATCTTTTGATCTTGCTGCGCCAGCCACACCCGAAAATCAGCTTTGGTGGTAAGCTCGCGCACCATGAATATCTACAGCTCCCGCCCCGTTGTCCTCTGTCTCTCCGGCCACGACCCCAGTGGTGGCGCCGGCTTGCAGGCAGATATCGAGGCCCTGCTCGCGCAGGGTTGCCATGCGGCTCCGGCCGTCACCGCCCTGACCGTGCAAGACACCGTCAACGTCACTGACTTCCGCGTTCTAGACCGTGAGTGGGTGTTGGCCCAGGCCAATGCTGTGCTCAACGACTCCGAAGTCGCTGCGGTCAAACTGGGCATGCTCGGTTCGTTGGAAATGGTCGACACTGTTGTCGAACTACTTTCGGCACACCCGCACTTGCCGGTGGTCTGCGACCCGGTACTGCGCGCCGGCGGCGGTGGACGCTTGGGCAAGGACGAAGTCGGCTATGCGATGCGCGAGCGTCTGCTGCCCTTGTCGATCATTGCCACCCCCAACCTTCCCGAAGCGCGCATCCTCGCCGAACTGCCCGAAGGCACCGCGGACGAGTGCGCTGAAAAACTGCTGCCGTTTGTCAAAAACCTGCTGATTACCGGCGGTCACGGCGACGAAACTGAAATCCACAATCGCCTGTACAGCCGCGACGGCCTGCGTGAAACCTTTTACTGCCAGCGCCTGCCGGGCAGTTATCACGGTTCTGGTTGCACCTTGGCCAGCGCCTTGGCCGGTCGTCTGGCACAAGGTGAAAACCTCGCCAGCGCGGTACGCAGCGCACTGGATTACACCTGGCGCACACTGCGCGATGCCGAACAACTGGGCAAAGGCCAGTTCGTCCCGCGTCGCCTGCCGCTGGATTTCTGCTCGTAACGTCGTGAGGTCTGCCTGATGAAACTACGTGGCCTGTACGCCATTACCGACAGCCAGTTGCTGGCCGGCAAGTTCCTGTCGTATGTGGAGGCGGCGCTGGAAGGCGGCGTCACCCTGCTGCAATACCGCGACAAGAGCAACGACGAGGCCCGCCGACTGCGCGAGGCCGAGGCGCTGCGAGATCTGTGCGAGCGCTACAAGACACATCTGATCATCAACGATGACGCCGAACTGGCCGCGCGCCTGAACGTCGGCGTGCATCTGGGCCAGACCGACGGCCCGCTGTCGCCGACCCGCGCCCTGCTCGGCTCGAAAGCGATCATCGGTTCGACCTGCCACGCGCAACTCGAACTGGCCCAACAGGCCGCCAAAGAAGGCGCGAGTTATGTCGCTTTCGGCCGTTTCTTCAACTCCAACACCAAGCCCGGCGCGCCGACCTGCAGCCTTGATCTGCTCGACGAGGCCAAACGTGCGCTGCATTTGCCGATCTGCGCGATTGGCGGCATTACCCTCGACAACGCTGCGCCGCTGGTGGCCCACGGTGTCGACTTGCTCGCTGTGGTCCACGGTTTGTTTGGTGCTGAAAGTACCGCCGAAGTGACCCGCCGCGCCCGCGCATTCAATGAATTGTTCAAATCCTGATTTTTGAGAGCCCGATCATGTCTCGTTCCGAAACCCTGTTTGCCAATGCCCAGAAACACATTCCCGGTGGCGTGAACTCGCCGGTTCGCGCGTTCAAAAGCGTGGGTGGCACGCCGCTGTTCTTCAAACATGCCGAAGGCGCCTACGTCACTGACGAAGACGACAAGCGTTATGTCGATTACGTGGGTTCGTGGGGCCCGATGATCCTCGGCCACAGCCATCCGGACGTTCTGGACGCGGTGCGCAATCAATTGCAACACGGCTTGTCCTACGGCGCGCCGACCGCGATGGAAACCGAGATGGCCGATCTGGTCTGCTCGCTGGTGCCATCGATGGACATGGTGCGCATGGTCAGCTCCGGCACCGAAGCGACCATGAGCGCGATCCGCCTGGCCCGTGGTTTCACTGGCCGCGACAGCATCATCAAATTCGAAGGCTGCTACCACGGCCACTCCGACAGCCTGCTGGTCAAGGCCGGTTCCGGCGCACTGACCCAAGGCGTTCCAAGCTCGGCGGGTGTACCGGCGGCGTTCGCCAAACACACCCTGACCCTGCCGTTCAACGACATCGACGCCGTGGAAAAAATGCTCGGCGAAGTCGGTGAGGAAGTCGCCTGCATCATCGTTGAGCCTGTCGCCGGCAACATGAACTGTGTGCCGCCAGCGCCGGGTTTCCTCGAAGGTCTGCGCTCGCTGTGCGACAAACATGGCGTGGTGCTGATTTTCGACGAAGTGATGACCGGTTTCCGCGTGGCCCTCGGTGGCGCGCAGGCTTACTACGGCGTGAAGCCGGACCTGACCACCTTCGGCAAGATCATCGGTGGCGGCATGCCGGTCGGCTGTTTCGGTGGCAAGCGTGAAATCATGGAACGTATCGCGCCGCTGGGCCCGGTTTATCAGGCCGGCACGCTGTCGGGTAACCCGCTGGCCATGGCCGCTGGTTTGACGACCCTGCGCCTGATCAGCCGTCCGGGCTTCCACGACGAACTGACCGATTACACCACGCGTCTGCTCGACGGCCTGCAACAACGCGCCGATGCGGCGGGTATTCCGTTCGTGACCACCCAGGCTGGTGGCATGTTCGGCCTGTACTTCAGCGGCGCCGACGACATCGTCACCTTTGAAGACGTGATGGCCAGCGACGCTGCACTGTTCGGTCGCTTCTTCCACCTGATGCTGGAAGGTGGCGTTTACCTGGCACCTAGCGCGTTCGAAGCCGGTTTCACCTCGATCGCCCACGGTGAAGCCGAGTTGAAGTTGACCCTGGACGCTGCCGAGCGCGCCTTCGCTAAACTGAAATAATCGCCGCACCGCTGACGTTGGCCATTGCCAGCGTCAGCTTTCACCTACACCCGCGCTGTTTTTCCGACGCCTCCGCTAAATTTCCCCCTAAAGTGGGCGATATATTCCCCGCGCAGCAGAAAAACGAGTAAAGACTTTGTAAGGTTGGCCCTGCTTATTTCATAATGCGCGCTTATTGGATCCCTCGATGGGTCCGCGTGCCCTTCAGAGGTAAGTCGATTCCCATGAACAGCACCTGATTCACCATTGCATTTGGTTTCATGTTGATACTTGATTCAGTTTTTGGTATTGCTTATGATG
>NZ_JBIWAL010000006.1:84527-93176 GCF_044760045.1 Pseudomonas sp. NPDC098747
ATGAACCGCACCGGCCGCACCCTTGCCTTGGGCTGCCTGTTGCTCCTTCAGCCCCTGCTCGCGCATGCACAAGCAGGCGGCAACTCGTTGTTGATCCCGGCGATGGGTCGTTGCACCCTCAATACTCAGCCGCAAGACGTCACGCAGGCACTGGCCGCCTGCCAAAAGGCTGCGGATGAAGGGGATGCGCAAGCGCAATACGAGTTGGGTGAGTTCTACTACGACGGCAAGAATGCGCCGCGCGACCTCAATCTAGCCCTGAGCTATTTCGAAAAGGCCTCGCTGCAAGGCCACGCACAGGCGCAATTCAAGCTCGGCAGCATGTTCTTCCACGGTGAAGGCGTGCAGGCCAACAACATTCAGGCGTACATCGTGCTGAAGATGGCCGCGGTCAACGGTGCCGAAGATGCGCTGGACACTGCCGACGAAGTCTCTGAAAAAATGTCCCGCGAAGATCTCGAAACCGCCACTCAGGTGCTCGGGCAAATTTTCCGTAAATACCTGATGGAATTGCAAAGCGCCGATGGGCGTACGCCGTTTTCGCCACTGCCCTGAGTTCTGCTGACCTCTAAGACTGATATGGCTGATATGGCTGAATATGGCTGAATATGGCTGAATATGGCTGATGGGATTTTGTGGCGAGGGGATTTATCCCCGTTCGGCTGCGCAGCAGTCGTAAAACCATTCGATGCGGCGTGTCAGAAAGAATTTGATTGCAGGTTTTAGGGCCGCTTCGCAGCCCAACGGGGATAAATCCCCTCGCCACAATAAACCCTATTCAGCTACTGAATCCTTTTCAGCCACTAAACCCTATTCAGCTACTGAATCCTTTTCAGCCACTAAACCCTATTCAGCTACTGAATCCTTTTCAGCCACTAAACCCTATTCAGCTACTGAATCCTTTTCAGCCACTAAACCCTATTCAGTTACTGAATCCTTTTCAGCCGCTAAACCCTATTCAGCTACTGAATTCTTTTCAGCCACTAAATCCTCTTCAGCTACTGAATCCTGGTTTTACTTCTCAGGCATCGGCATCGGAAACGGCATCACATTGCCGACCGTGCCGCGGGCTTCGCTGATTTTCGGTGTGCCCAGACGTTCAACCTCGTCGATGCGCACGATCGAATGCATTGGCACAAAGCTGCGCACCACGCCTTCAAACTGCGCCTTGAGCTTTTCTTCGCTCGGATCGACGACCATCTGCGTGCGCTCGCCAAAGACGAACTCTTCCACTTCCAGAAAGCCCCACAGATCACTTTGATAGATCTGCTTGGCGTACATTTCGAACACCTGGCCCTGGTTGAGGAAAATCACCTTGTAGATTGGAGCTTCGCGTTTGGTCATGGCGGGCGGATAACATCGGGGATAAAAATGAGGGCGCGAACTATAGCATAGCCACCGGACGCACAACGGTAGGAACATGGAGACATGTTCCCTATAATGCGCGGTTCTTTGAATCACGTGATGACTCTAATCCATGGCCAAGAAGCTTTACATCGAAACCCACGGTTGCCAGATGAACGAGTACGACAGCTCGCGCATGGTCGATCTGCTGGGTGAACATCAGGCCCTGGAAGTCACCGCTCGCGCCGAAGATGCCGACGTGATTCTGCTCAATACCTGCTCGATCCGCGAACGCGCCCAGGACCGGGTCTACTCGCAACTGGGCCGCTGGCGCGAACTGAAACTGGCCAACCCGGACATGGTGATCGCTGTCGGCGGTTGCGTGGCCAGCCAGGAAGGCGCGGCGATCCGTGATCGCGCACCGTACGTCGACGTGGTCTTCGGCCCGCAGACCCTGCACCGCCTGCCGGAAATGATCGACGCCGCACGCATCACCAAATTGCCGCAAGTCGACGTCTCGTTCCCGGAAATCGAAAAATTCGACCACTTGCCCGAGCCGCGCATCGACGGCCCAAGCGCTTATGTATCGGTGATGGAAGGTTGCAGCAAGTACTGCACGTTCTGCGTGGTGCCTTATACCCGCGGTGAAGAAGTCAGCCGGCCGTTCGACGACGTGCTCGCCGAGATCATTCACCTCGCTGAAAACGGCGTGCGTGAAGTGACCCTGCTGGGGCAAAACGTCAACGGCTATCGCGGCGCAACCCATGACGGACGCCTGGCGGATCTGGCCGAATTGATCCGCGTGGTCGCCGCCGTCGATGGCATCGACCGAATTCGCTACACCACGTCGCACCCGCTGGAGTTCTCCGACAGCCTGATCCAGGCCCACGCCGACGTGCCGGCGTTGGTGAAGCATCTGCACTTGCCAGTGCAATCGGGCTCCGACCGGATTCTCGCAGCGATGAAGCGCAACCACACCGCGCTGGAGTACAAATCCAAGCTGCGCAAACTGCGCGCGGCAGTGCCGGGGATCTGCATCAGTTCGGACTTCATCGTCGGCTTCCCGGGCGAAACCGAGAAGGACTTCGAACAGACCATGAAACTGATCGAAGACGTCGGCTTCGACTTTTCCTACTCGTTCGTTTACAGCCAGCGCCCGGGCACACCGGCCGCCGACCTGACCGATGACACGCCGGAAGCACTGAAGAAAGAACGCCTGAACGCGCTTCAGCATCGCTTGAATCAACAAGGTTTCGAGATCAGCCGACAAATGGTCGGCTCGACCCAGCGAATTCTAGTGACCGATTACTCAAAGAAAGACCCTGGCGAACTGCAAGGGCGCACCGAGAATAATCGTATCGTCAACTTCCGCTGCGACAATCCAACCCTGATCGGCCAGTTCGCCGACGTGCACATCGACGCGGCGCAACCGCACTCACTGCGCGGCTCGTTGATCCAATAACAGATATCAGAGGCGCTGAGGATTTTGTGGGAGCTGGCTTACCAGCGATGAGGCCGTCAGCGCCGACAAATATGTCGCCTGTCGCACCGCTATCGCTGGCAAGCCAGCTCCCACAGTGGACCGCGCTACCCCCGAGAATGGACTGATCCATTTAAGAGCTTTCGCACCCAGGCCACTGGCGTTATCCTTGATTTCATCTTAATTGCCCCAGGGCGGCTAAATACGACCTTGAACGCACCCATAGAACCACATCGTTTTATTCTCGAGCCCTTTGAGGCTCGCCGCTTCGCCAATCTGTGCGGGCAATTCGACGAGCATTTGCGCTTGATCGAACAGCGCCTGACCATCGAGATCCGCAACCGCGGAAACCAGTTCGAGCTGATTGGCGACCCCAAGCACACCACGTCTGCGGAAAATCTGATTCGTCGCCTGTACCGGGAAACCAAAGGTTCAGAACTGTCGCCAGATACGGTGCACCTGTTCCTGCAGGAATCGGCCGTCGTCGAGTTGGACAACCACGCTCCCGCCGAAGCGTCCGTCGCCCTGCGCACCAAGAAAGGCATGATTCGCCCTCGCGGCTTGAATCAGCTGCGCTATGTAAAGGAAATCCTCGGTAACGACATCAACTTCGGCATTGGTCCGGCCGGCACCGGCAAGACCTATCTGGCCGTGGCCTGCGCCGTCGATGCTCTGGAGCGCGAACAGATCCGCCGCATCCTGCTGGTGCGCCCGGCGGTTGAAGCGGGTGAAAAGCTCGGTTTCCTGCCCGGCGACCTGTCGCAGAAGATCGACCCGTACCTGCGCCCGCTTTATGACGCTCTCTACGAAATGCTCGGTTTCGAATACGTGGCCAAGCTGATCGAACGTCAAGTGATCGAAGTCGCGCCACTGGCTTACATGCGCGGTCGTACGCTGAACAACAGCTTCATCATTCTCGACGAAAGCCAGAACACCACCGTCGAACAGATGAAGATGTTCCTGACCCGTATCGGCTTCGGCTCTACGGCGGTCATTACCGGCGACATCACCCAGGTCGACCTGCCCAAAGGCACCAAGTCGGGCCTGCATCATGTGATCGAAGTCCTGAAAGACGTGCCGGGCATCAGCTTCACGCATTTCCTGGCCAAGGACGTGGTGCGCCATCCGCTGGTGCAACGCATCGTCGAAGCCTATGAGCGCTTCGAAAATCGAGTGACTGATGAACCTGCGAAGGACACTCGCCGCGATGCTTGAGCTTGACCTGCAAATAGCGACCGAAGCGTCTGCTCCCAGTGAAACCGACTTTCGCCAATGGTGCGAACTGGCCCTGCGCCAGCGCACCGCTGACTCGGAAATGACCATTCGTCTGGTCGACGAGGACGAAGGTCGTGAGCTCAATCACACCTGGCGCCAAAAGGATTACGCGACAAACGTCCTGTCGTTCCCGGCTGACGTGCCCGATGAGTTTCTCGATATCCCGCTGCTCGGCGATCTGGTGATCTGCGTGGCTGTGGTTGAGCGTGAAGCAGCCGAACAAGACAAGGAACTAAAGGCCCACTGGGCACATCTGGTCATTCACGGCTGCTTGCATCTGCTCGGTTACGACCATATAGATGACGACGAAGCCGAAGAAATGGAAGCACTGGAACGCGAGTTGCTTGCTGAACTGGGCTATCCCGATCCGTACGCGGACGACGAAACCGAACCATCCCCTATCGTTACAACAAAGGATTCAGAGTAATCGCTATGAGCGAAGATCGATCGAGCAACGGGCAGAAGTCATGGCTGGGTAAACTGACCCAGGCTTTTGCCCACGAGCCGAAGAACCGCCAGGAGCTGCTTGAGCTGCTGCGCGATGCACATCAGAACAAACTGCTGGACAGCGAAGCGCTGGCCATCGTCGAAGGCGCCATTCAGGTGGCTGACCTGCAAGTACGCGACATCATGGTGCCGCGTTCGCAGATGGTCAGCATCAAAGCGACCCAGACACCGCGTGAATTCCTCCCTGCCGTGGTCGATTCCGCCCACTCACGCTATCCGGTCATCGGCGAAAGTCATGACGACGTAATGGGCGTGTTGCTGGCCAAGGATCTGCTGCCGCTGATCCTCAAGGAAAACGGCGACAGCTTCAACATCAAGGACCTGCTGCGCCCGGCCACCTTCGTGCCGGAGTCCAAGCGTCTGAACGTGTTGCTGCGTGAGTTCCGCGCCAACCACAACCACATGGCCATCGTCATCGACGAATACGGCGGCGTGGCGGGCCTGGTGACCATCGAAGACGTGCTGGAACAGATCGTCGGCGACATCGAAGACGAGCACGACGTCGAAGAAGACAGCTACATCAAGCCGCTGCCCAGCGGTGACTTCCTGATCAAGGCCCTGACGCCGATCGAGAAATTCAACGAGTTCTTCGACAGCGAATTCTCCGACGATGAATTCGACACCGTCGGCGGTCTGGTGATGAGCGCGTTCGGGCACTTGCCAAAACGCAACGAAACCACTGAAATCGGCGCCTATCGTTTCCGCATCCTGAACGCCGACAGCCGTCGAATTCATTTGCTGCGACTGTCGCCAATCGCTCGGTAAAAAATCTAAGGATTGAAATGCGCTGGACAACCCGCCCCGGCTGGCCCGGTAACCTGCTGGCCGTGGCGGCCGGTGCAATCACCACTTTCGCTCTGGCACCGTTCGATATCTGGCCGCTGGCTCTGCTGGCGGTCGGCCTGTTCTATGCCGGCCTGCGCGAGCTGAGTCCCCGTCAGGCACTGGGCCGCGGCTGGTGCTTCGGTTTCGGCCTGTTCGGCGCCGGTACCAGTTGGATCTATTACAGCATTCACCATTTCGGCGGCGCTTCGGTGCTGCTGGCCGGATTCCTGATGCTGCTGTTCACCGCAGCGATTGCCTTTTTCTTCGCCCTGCCCGCCTGGCTCTGGGCGCGCTGGCTGCGCCGTAACGAGGCACCGTTGGCCGATGCTTTGGCATTCGCTGCATTGTGGGTCGGCCAGGAAGCCTTTCGTGGCTGGTTCCTCACCGGTTTCCCGTGGCTTTATTCCGGTTACAGCCAGCTCGACGGCCCATTGGCCGGTCTCGCGCCGGTCGGCGGGATGTGGCTGGTGTCGTTCGTTCTGGCATTGACCGCTGCGCTGATCTACAACACACCGCGCCTGTTGCAATCTGGTCGTAAAGCGTTTGTTGCCGTTGGCCTGCTGTTGCTGGTCGGGCCATGGGTGGCGGGGGTTGCGCTCAAGGGCCACGCCTGGACCAGCCCGTCTGGCGCACCGCTGACCGTTGCCGCCATTCAGGGCAACGTCGAACAAAGCATGAAGTGGGACCCCGCGCAGCTCAACGCCCAACTGGCGCTGTACCGCGATCTGAGTTTTCGCTCCAAACCAGTGGATCTACTGATCTGGCCGGAAACTGCGGTGCCGGTACTCAAGGAGTCCGCCGAGGGCTACCTGAGCATGATGGGCAACTTCGCCGCCGAGCGTAAATCGGCGCTGATCACCGGCGTACCGATCCGCGAAATGGTGCATCACGAAAGACGCTTCTACAACGGCATCACCGTGGTTGGCGAAGGTGATGGCACTTACCTGAAGCAGAAACTGGTGCCGTTCGGCGAATACGTGCCGCTGCAGGATGTGCTGCGCGGATTGATCGCATTCTTCGACCTGCCGATGTCGGACTTCGCCCGCGGCCCCGCTGATCAGCCGATGCTGCAAGCCAAGGGCTATCAGATCGCGCCGTTCATCTGCTACGAAGTGGTGTATCCGGAGTTCGCCGCCAGCCTGTCGGCGCGCAGCGATTTGCTGCTGACGATCAGCAACGACACGTGGTTCGGCACCTCGATCGGCCCGCTGCAGCATTTGCAGATGGCACAGATGCGCGCGCTGGAAGCCGGACGCTGGATGATCCGCGCCACCAACAATGGCGTGACCGGCCTGATTAACCCGTTCGGGCAGATCACCGAGCAGATTCCGCAGTTCGAACAAGGGATTTTGTATGGCGAAGTGGTGCCCATGCACAACCTGACGCCGTACCTGCAATGGCGTTCTTGGCCGCTGATCGTGCTGTGTCTGGGCCTGTTCGGTTGGGCGTTGATGGCTAGCCGAATGTCCAAAACGGTCTAAAGACTGATGCAGCACCTGTGGCGAGGGGATTTATCCCCGTTGGGCGGCAAAGCCGCCCCTAAACCCTGCGATCACGGAGTATCTGATGCACCGCGATCGCAGGTTCTGGGGCGGCTTCGCCGCCCAACGAGGTGGTGCGGCATTCCGATAAATCCCCTCGCCACAAAGAATCCTCGCCATCACAGAGTCATCATTTCAACGATAGAAAAGCGAATACCCCACCTGCCCCACCGCCTCATTCAGCAACTGCCCGCTCTGCCAGATCGACTTGAACTCCGGCAACCAGCCACCAAACGGCCGAGCGTTGTCCGTACCCAGGAAGCCCACTGGCGCTGGCACCACTTCAAATCCTGCCGCCTGAAAACTCCACACCGATCGCGGCATGTGCCAGGCCTGAGTCACCACGACTACGCGTTTGATCCCCTGCGGCAACAGCATATCGGCGCTGAATCTGGCGTTTTCCCAAGTGGTGCGGCTTGCCCCTTCCTGCCACCGCACGGTCACGCCGAAGTCATCCCGCAAGGAATCGGCCATCAACTTCGCCTCGGTAGGTGGCGTACCGTAATGCAGGCCGCCACTGGTCAGAATCGGCAGTCCCGACGCTTTGGCCAACCGCGCCGCATAGCGTTGACGCTCAAGCCCCACGCCGGTCGGCTGATCGTCGCCCCACGCCAGATCACCGCGCTCACGCCCGGAACCCAGCACCACAATAGCGTCGGCACGCTGCGCCAATATCGCCCACTCTTCGCGGGCCAGCGGCGGCTCGCGCTCCAGGGCTTTGGCGCCCCATTGCACCACCACGGGCAGGCTCATCAGCCAGAATCCGCCAAAACCCAAGGCGAAACACACGCCAGCCAGTCGCGGCCGCGAACGGCGCAGCCACCACGCGGCCAGCAACAGCAGCAAAAGAATGCCGGGAGGCAATAGAAGTTGTTTGATGAAATAACGAAAAGGCATCGGGCATCTCCAAAGATGCCCGAAGCCTAAGTGGGTTAATACAACGCGACAACCGATAGGGTGGGATCCTGTTGAAAAAGATCCGTTTCTTGACCTGCCATGCGCTTACTTGGCCTGCAAAGCACGCACCTTGACGGTGTCTTTGCGGGGCGCCTTGTCCTTGAGCCAGATGACCTTGGCCGAATGTGCTGTATCGAGCTGCTTCACTGCTTGCGACAAGCAGCCGTGCGTTTCACGTTCACTGCGATCCAGATAGGCCTTGACCAGTTTGAACTCGGCGGGGCTCAAGCCACGCAATTCCAGTTCCAGGGGGCGCTCGTCGCGCAGCCGGTCTGCGGTTTTTGCAGCATCCAGAGCCATGCCCAGACGGTCCATCAACCGCTCGTACAACTCAGGTTTCGTGATGTTTCTTTGCTGTTGCTCCACCATCCCTCACCTCATTGAAGATAAGACTCACTCCCCAGTTAGAGCTTAGCTTCGCTGCACAAACCGGCTACACGCCGCGACCAACGGCCCTCGCCACCCATTGCGCGGGCCAAACAGCTGTAATCAGGGTTTCCCTAGGCCAAGCGCGGTCATGTATGCTACGGCGCTTCCTGTAATTCCACTTCCAGCTCGTCCGGGCCATCCCGAATGCCGCGTTGAAGAGGATTAGGCCACCCCTATCCAGTACAAAAGTAGCCATGCACGAACAATATCAGCCCCGTGAAATCGAAGCCGCCGCCCAGTCGTTCTGGGACGAGCAAAAGTACTTTTAAGTATGTGTTATGCCTTTTAATT
>NZ_JBIWAL010000006.1:93186-93593 GCF_044760045.1 Pseudomonas sp. NPDC098747
GACGTTCATAAGTCATTTGTTGTGAGTGAACAGCCAGGCTAGGATACTTTCTTCTGCCTGTCGATGTTCCCTTACCCCAGCGGCAAGCTACACATGGGGCACGTGCGCAACTACACCATCGGCGACGTGATCTCCCGCTACCAGCGCATGCAAGGCAAGAACGTTCTGCAACCGATGGGTTGGGACGCGTTTGGCATGCCGGCGGAAAACGCCGCGATGAAAAACAACGTAGCGCCCGCCAAGTGGACCTACGAAAACATCGCCTACATGAAAACCCAGCTGCGCAGCCTGGGCCTGGCGGTGGACTGGTCGCGTGAAGTGACCACCTGCAAACCTGATTACTACCGCTGGGAACAATGGCTGTTCACTCGCCTGTTCGAAAAAGGCGTGATATACCGAAAAAACGG
>NZ_JBIWAL010000006.1:93603-152183 GCF_044760045.1 Pseudomonas sp. NPDC098747
TCGCGGCTGGCGGTCCGGCGCGCTGATCGATAAGCGCGATATCCCGATGTACTACTTCAAGATCACCGCTTATGCGGATGAGCTGCTGGAGAGCCTCGACGAACTGACTGGATGGCCTGAACAGGTCAAGACCATGCAGCGCAACTGGATCGGCAAATCCCGCGGTATGGAAGTGCAGTTCCCGTACAACGTCGATTCCATCGGCACCGCCGGCACCCTGAAAGTCTTCACCACCCGTCCGGACACCCTGATGGGCGCGACTTACGTTGCCGTCGCTGCCGAACACCCGCTGGCCACTCAGGCCGCGCAGAACAACCCCGAGCTGCAAGCGTTCATCGCGCAATGCAAGGGCGGCAGCGTGGCCGAAGCCGACGTCGCCACTCAAGAGAAAAAAGGCCTGCCGACCGGCCTGTTCGTCGAGCACCCGCTGACCGGTGAAAAACTCCCGGTGTGGGTCGCCAACTATGTGCTGATGCACTACGGCGACGGCGCGGTAATGGCTGTGCCAGCGCACGACGAGCGTGATTTCGAATTCGCCCACAAGTACGACCTGCCGATCAAATCGGTAGTGCGCACCAGTTCCGGCGAGACCAACCCGGCCCCGTGGCAAGACGCCTATGGCGAGCACGGCACGCTGATCAACTCCGCCGAGTTCGATGGTCTGGATTTCGCTGGCGCGTTCGATGCAATCGAAGTGGCGCTGATCAAAAAAGAACTGGGCGCCTCGCGTACCCAGTTCCGCCTGCGCGACTGGGGCATCAGCCGCCAGCGCTACTGGGGCTGCCCGATCCCGATCATCCACTGCGAAACCTGCGGTGACGTGCCGGTACCGGAAGACCAACTGCCTGTGGTTCTGCCGGAAGACGTGGTGCCGGACGGCGCCGGTTCGCCGCTGGCACGCATGCCTGAGTTTTACGAGTGCAGTTGCCCGAAATGTGGTCAGCCTGCCAAGCGTGAAACCGACACCATGGACACCTTCGTCGAGTCGTCGTGGTACTACGCCCGTTACGCCTCGCCACACTTTGAAGGTGGCCTGGTCGAGAAATCCGCGGCCGACCACTGGCTCCCGGTAGATCAGTACATCGGCGGTATCGAACACGCGATTCTGCACCTGCTCTACGCGCGCTTCTTCCACAAGCTGATGCGTGACGAAGGCCTGGTGAGCTCCAACGAGCCGTTCAAGAACCTGCTGACCCAAGGCATGGTGATCGCCGAGACTTACTATCGTCGCGAAGCCAACGGTGCCTACACCTGGTTCAATCCGGCGGACGTAGAACTGGAGCGCGACAGCAAAGCCAAGGTCATCAGCGCCAAACTGATCGCCGACGGCCTGCCGGTGGAAATCGGCGGTACCGAGAAAATGGCCAAGTCGAAGAACAACGGCGTCGACCCTCAGTCGATGATCGATCAGTTCGGCGCTGACACCTGCCGCCTGTTCATGATGTTCGCCTCGCCGCCTGACATGAGCGCTGAATGGTCAGACTCCGGCGTTGAAGGCTCGCACCGCTTCCTCAAGCGCGTCTGGCGTCTGGCGCAAGCCCACGTTACCCAGGGCCTGCCGGGCAAACTCGACGTTGCCAGTCTGAACGACGAGCAGAAAGCCGTTCGCCGCTCGATCCACCTGACCATCAAGCAAGCCAGTCACGACGTCGGCCAGAACCACAAATTCAACACCGCCATCGCTCAGGTGATGACGCTGATGAACGTGCTGGAAAAAGCCGCGCAAGGCACCGAGCAGGATCGCGCTCTGATTCACGAAGGTCTGGAAGCCGTCACGCTGCTGCTGGCTCCGATCACGCCGCACATCAGCCATGAGCTTTGGAATCAACTGGGCCACGCCGATGCCGTGATCGACGCAAGCTGGCCTGCTGTGGACGAAAGCGCACTGGTGCAGGACAGCCTGACCCTGGTCATCCAGGTCAACGGCAAGCTGCGTGGCCAGATCGAAATGCCAGCGAGCGCGACCCGCGAAGAAGTCGAAGCCGCCGCTCGCGTCAACGAAAACGTGCTGCGTTTCGTCGACGGTCTGACTATTCGCAAAGTGATCGTTGTACCGGGGAAACTGGTCAACATCGTCGCCAGCTAAATTGGATTGGGCGTCAGGTTTGCCTGACGCCCTGTAAAACCTTTCGGGCCGCCAGGTCGGCCCACATGGTTTCAAGGGGAGCAACACAATGATCAAACGCAATCTGCTGGTGATGGGCCTAGCTGTTCTGCTGAGCGCCTGCGGTTTCCAGCTGCGTGGCACCGGCACCAACGAACTGACGATCAAGGAACTCGACCTGAGCGCCCGTAACGCCTACGGCGAGACCGTCACTCAAATGCGTCAGGTGCTGGAGTCCAGCGGCGTCAAGGTTTACAGCGGTGCGCCTTACAAGCTGTACCTGGCTGACGAACAGGAAAGCCAGCGTATCCTCAGCTATGCCGGTGCCGGGCGTACGGGCGAGTATCAGGTCAGCACTGTCCTGAGCTACGACATCCGCGGCGAAAAAAACCTGTCTCTGCTCAGCGACAAGCTTGAAGTGCAGAAAGTGTTCATCCACGACGGCAACAACCTCGTCGGTTCCGACCAGGAAGCCAACGACGCCCGTCGCGATATCCGTCGCGAGCTGGTTCAGCGAATGATGCTGCGCCTGCAACAGCTGACCCCGGGTCAACTGGAGCAACTGCAGCAAGCCGCCAATGACCGCGCCAAGGCAGAAGCCGACGCGCTCGAAGCGGCGCAAAAGGTTGAGGCGGAAACCCCGCGTCAGTCGCCGCTCGAAATTCCGCAGCAGTAAGACGTTCGGGGCGCTCAGGCGCCCCGTTCGACTTTTCTTATGAAGCTCGCTCCCGCGCAACTCGGCAAACACCTGCAAGGCGCTCTCGCGCCGGTCTACATCATCAGCGGCGATGACCCGCTGCTGTGTCAGGAAGCCGCCGACGCCATCCGTAGTGCTGCCCGCCAGCAAGGTTTCGACGAACGCCAGGTGTTTGCCGCCGACGCCAATTTCGATTGGGGCACGTTGTTGCAGGCCGGCGCCAGCATGTCGTTGTTTGCTGAAAAGCGCCTGCTGGAACTGCGTCTGCCCTCGGGCAAACCCGGGGACAAGGGTGCTGCCGCATTCATCGAGTACTGCTCGCGCCCCGCTGAAGACACGGTGCTGCTGATCAGCCTGCCCAAGCTTGATGGCAGTGCGCAGAAGACCAAGTGGGGCAAGGCGCTGGTTGAAGGTCAGCAGACCCAGTTCATCCAGATCTGGCCAGTGGATGCCAATCAGCTACCGAGCTGGATTCGTCAGCGTCTGTCACAGGCCGGGTTGTCGGCCAGCCAGGACGCCGTCGAACTGATTGCTGCACGTGTGGAGGGCAACCTGCTCGCCGCCGCGCAGGAAATCGAAAAGCTCAAGCTGATGGCCGAAGGTGGCCAGATCACGGTCGAAACCGTGCAGGCCGCCGTGGCGGACAGTGCACGATTCGACGTGTTTGGCTTGACCGACGCGGTCCTTAACGGTGAACCGGCCCACGCCCTGCGCATGCTCGAAGGGTTGCGTGGTGAGGGTGTCGAACCGCCGGTGATTCTCTGGGCTCTCGCGCGGGAGTTACGCCTGCTGGCCAATATCTCGCTGCAATACAGCCAGGGCACGCCGTTGGACAAGTGCTTCAGTTCAGCGAAACCGCCGGTCTGGGACAAGCGCAAACCCTTGGTGAGCAAAGCCCTGCAACGCTACTCGGCGCAACGCTGGGGGCAACTGTTGCTGGAGGCTCAGCGCATCGACGCGCAAATCAAAGGCCAGGCGGCCGGTTCACCGTGGATGAGCCTGAGCCGGTTGGCGTTGTTGATGGCAGGTCAGCGCCTGTCGTTGCCCGCCGAATAAGATCATAAGATGGCAGCCTTCCGTAGGAACTGCGGCACGCTGCGATCTTTTGACTTGGTTTTCCTACAAACACTACCTGCATTTGCCCTATAGACAGACGCCTAACATCGGCAGATTATTTCCCCCGCAAAACTCACTCAATCGAGAGAACCCTCATGAGCAAAAAGCCATCGAAACATGGCCCGAACAAGGCCAAATCCATCGTCGCCCAACCCCTGTTCCGCAGCCGCCAGGAACAACCAACCAAGGGTAAAGGCAGCTACCGCCGCGAAGCCTTCCAGTCTAATAGCTGGGAGGCTTCTTACTTTCTGGCAGCTTGAAGCGCAGCACCCCCCGGTCATGTTAAGGTCTGCACCTGATTCGTATCCTCTGGAACTGTGCATGCCCTTTAGTCTTTCCCGTCGTTGGCCTGTTCGCCAATTGATCGCTGCCTCCAGCTTCATTCTGCTTGTCGCCTGTGCGGAAAAACCTACCGCCGCCGATGCGCAACCTCTTCAAGCTGCCCCTGTCGCCACGGCCCCAGCGATTATTCCGCCGGTAGTGCCGTCCGCCGACCCACTTGATCTTCAGCCGACCCAGACCTTTGCCGAATGGCAGGCAGGTTTCCGCAAGGATGCCTTGGCCGCTGGTATTCGCGCCGAGCTGTTTGATCGTGCGTTTGCCAATATCAGTTTCGACGCCAGCGTGATTCGCGCCGACCGTAGTCAGCCGGAGTTCTCCCGTCCGGTGTGGGAATACCTCGACGGCGCACTGTCGCCGCTGCGCGTGCGCAAAGGTCAGGCGTTGATCATTGAGTACGCCGATATCCTGCAAAGCATCGAGCAGCGTTATGGCGTTGACCGCCAGGCGCTGGTGTCGGTGTGGGGCATGGAAAGCAACTTCGGCCAGTTCCAAGGCAGCAAGTCGGTGATCAATTCGCTGGCCACCCTCGCCTACGAAGGCCGCCGCCCGGGCTTTGCCCACGCGCAATTGATCGCCGCCCTGCAGATCCTGCAACAGGGCGACATCACGCCGGAGAAGATGCTCGGTTCCTGGGCTGGCGCCATGGGCCAGACGCAGTTCATCCCGACCACCTACAACACCCACGCCGTTGATTTCGACGGTGACGGCCGCCGCGACATCTGGGGCAGCCCGGCCGACGCGCTGGCCTCGACCGCGCACTATCTGCAAAGCTCCGGCTGGCAGCGTGGCCAGCCGTGGGGCTTTGAAGTGCAATTGCCAGGCAGCTTCAACTACACGCTGGCGGATGGCGCTATTCGCAAGAGCGTCGCCGAATGGCGTCAGTTGGGGGTGATGCTGCCCAATGGGGCTCAGGTGCCCGCAGGAACGGAGCAACTGTCCGCCGCCCTGTTGCTGCCGGCCGGTTATCGTGGCCCGGCGTTCCTGATCCTCGACAACTTCCGGGCAATCCTCAAGTACAACAATTCTTCGTCGTACGCGCTGGCCGTGAGCCTGCTGTCCGAGCGCTTTAGCGGCGGTGGTTTGATCAATGGCTCTTGGCCTAAAGATGATCTTCCGCTGAGTCGCACCGAACGCATCGAGTTGCAAACCCTGCTGAGTGCACGCAACTACGATGCCGGCACCGCGGACGGGATCATCGGCGCCAATACGCGCAAGGCGATTCGCAGTGCACAGCAGTCGTTTGGCTGGCCGGCGGATGGGTATCCTACGCATAAGCTGCTGGAAAGCCTCCGTGCCCAATAGTGGGTAGGTTGTATGGCTGATGGCGCCTTCGCGAGCAAGCTCGCTCCCACATTGGTTCTGCTAATGACACAAATCCAATGTGGGAGCGAGCTTGCTCGCGAAGGCTGAGTTTGAGGCAATGAGCCTTTAAGCCTTGATTACCACATCCTGCTCCAGCATCAATTCCTGCTTCCCCGCATCCAGTCGAACCAATGCCCCCATCGGCAACGTCAGGTTCGGATCACAATGCCCGCTACGCCACCCCGACAAAACTGGAATCCGGAACGGCTCGAACGTCTGCTTGAGCAAGCGGTTCAACGCCTCGACATCCACCCCCGCCACATCCCCGACCAGCACCCCACGCAATTTGGCCAGTTTGCCGGCCAGGCGCATCTGCGTCAGCAATCGGTCGATCCGATACAGCGGCTCGTTAATATCCTCGATGAGCAGAATCACCCCCTCCACATCGATTTCGTAAGGCGTACCCAGGGTCGCGGCGATCATCGCCAGATTACCGCCGAGCAAACGCCCATGAGCGATGCCGGGCTCGACTGTCGTTAACGGATAAGCCCCCGGGTGACTCAGAACACTGCCGCTCTTCAGTTGGCCACGCAGCATCGCAAAAAATGAAGTCACCGTCGGCGGCTCCTTGTCGCCCAACAGATCGGCATTGAGCAACGGCCCGTGAAAAGTCACGAAGCCTGCATAACGACTGATGGCCAAGTGCAGCGCGGTGATATCGCTATAGCCGACGAACGGTTTGGCATTGCGGCTCAGCAGGTCGAAATCGATTCGATCCAGCAGTCGTGGCGTGCCGTAACCACCGCGCAGGCAAATGATGGCGTCGACTTCGGGATCAGCGAACGCAGCGTGCAGATCATTGAGCCGCACATCATCGCTGCCGGCCAGATAGCCGTCCTTCTCGTAAACACCGGGAAACACCCGCAACCCATAACCCCGGGCGCGCATCCATTGCACGGCCTTGTCGGTGTCCAAAGCACCGGGACCCGCGGGCGCGATCACGCCGATCAGCCCTTCGGATGGGAGTGCCGGTACCGGTTTATGCGGAAAAAGGGTGTGGGCGGGTCGAACGGTCATCCATGGATCTCCCTGTGTGAAGTCATGCGCACACAGTAGTCAGGAACAGCGATAAACAAAAGAGCTGAGACCACCGGGTAACTTGTGGCGAGCCCATACAAAAATACCCGCCGAGGCGGGTATTTTGTGCAGTGTTCCGCGCCGGATCAGGAACCCATCAGCTCAGCCTTGACCAGCTTCGCCTGCTCATCGGCGTGGTACGAAGAGCGCACCAACGGGCCGGAAGCGACGTTCTTGAAGCCCATCTTGTAACCTTCCTCGGCGAACCAGGCGAAGGTGTCAGGGTGGACGAAACGCTGAACTGGCAAGTGGCTGCGCGACGGTTGCAGGTACTGGCCAAGGGTCAGCATGTCGATGTCGTGTTCGCGCATGCGCTTCATGACTTCGATGACTTCTTCGTCGGTTTCGCCCAGACCCAGCATCAGACCGGATTTGGTCGGAATGTGCGGCATCATCTGCTTAAAGCGTTGCAGCAGGGTCAGCGACCACTGGTAATCCGACCCCGGACGCGCAGCCTTGTACAGACGCGGTACGGTTTCCAGGTTGTGGTTGAACACATCCGGCGGCTCGGCGGCGGTGATTTCCAGCGCGACGTCCATGCGGCCACGGTAGTCCGGGACCAGGGTCTCCAGCTGCACGTTCGGCGACAGTTTGCGGATTTCGCGGATGCAGTCGGCGAAGTGCTGGGCACCACCGTCACGCAGGTCGTCACGGTCAACCGAGGTGATCACCACGTACTTGAGCTTGAGGTCGGCAATCGCGATGGCCAGGCTTTGCGGCTCGTTGACGTCCAATGGCTTCGGACGACCGTGGCCCACGTCGCAGAACGGGCAGCGACGGGTGCAGATGTCGCCCATGATCATGAACGTCGCGGTGCCGCCAGAGAAGCACTCACCCAGGTTCGGGCAGGACGCTTCTTCGCAGACGCTATGCAGCTTGTGTTTGCGCAGCAGGCTCTTGATACGGTCGACTTCCGGGGAAACCGGGATGCGCACACGAATCCAGTCGGGTTTCTTCGGCAGTTCGGTAGTCGGAATGATCTTTACCGGGATGCGTGCAACCTTCTCGGCGCCACGCAGCTTGACGCCGGCTTCTACCTTGGGACGCGGGGCCGGGCGCTCGGTTACGTCGAGCGTCGGGATCATGTTTTGCACAGCATCAGTAGTCATATCAGTCGAATCCGCCCGTCAGGGTCTACTGCTCAGAATAGTATTGGTGTTTGACGAGCTGCGCGCGCAGCCGGGCACTTACCTCGGCAAATTCAATCGATCCTGCGTGATCACTCAGCTGGGTCATCGCCAGCCCGGCGTAGCCGCAGGGATTAATCCGTCGAAACGGTTCCAGGTTCATATCCACGTTCAGGGCCAGCCCATGAAAGGAACAACCGTGGCGAATCCGCAAACCCAGTGACGCGATTTTCGCTCCATCGACGTACACGCCGGGAGCGTCTGGTTTGGCCGCTGCGGTCACACCGTAGCTGGCCAGCAGTTCGATCAGGCAAAGCTCCATGCGGCTGACCAGATCACGCACGCCAAAACCCAGCTTGCGTACATCCAGCAACAGATAAGCCACCAATTGGCCGGGGCCATGGTAGGTCACCTGCCCGCCGCGATCGACCTGCACCACCGGGATATCACCCGGCAGGAGCAAGTGTTCGGCCTTGCCGGCCTGGCCCTGAGTGAACACCGGTGGGTGCTCGACGAGCCAGATTTCGTCGGCGGCATCGCTGCCGCGTTCGTTGGTAAAGCGTTGCATGGCATGCCAGACCGGCTCATAGGCCATCTGGCCGAGCTCGCGAAAGCCCAGCGTGCCCGGCATCACAGCACCATGTGCACGAAACCGGTCGCTCGCAGTTCGCTGTTGATGTCGTACAGCTGGTCTTGACCGGTGGCGACGATGTGCAACTGGATCGTGGTGTATTTGCCGTTGCTGCTCGAACGCTCGTCAATACGCTCATCGTTGATGGTCGCGTGTTTCTTGACGATTTCGATAATCTTGTCTTTGTTGCCGACACCCGTGTCACTGATCACCTTAACCGGGTAATCATTGGCAGGGAATTCGATCTTTGGCGCCTTTACTTCGGTATCGGTCATGGCGTAACGGCCTCTTGAGCGCAAGCCGTGCCAACGCGCATGGCCCCGCGCCGGATCGGGGCGGGGCCATGCAGGTCAACACTCAAATCAGTTGAACAAGCCGTAGAAGAATAGACGGATGCTATCCCACATGCGGCGGAAGATACCACCCTCCTCGACGCCATCCAGAGCGATCAGGTCAGCACTGTGTACCACCTTGTCTTCCAGTTTGACTTCGACTTTACCGATTACGTCGCCCTTGGCGATTGGCGCGGTCAGTTGCGGGTTCATGGTCATGCTCGCAGCGAGCTTCTTCAGCTGGCCTTTTGGCAGAGTCATGGTCAGGTCTTGCGCCAGGCCGGCCTTGACTTGACTGGTGGTGCCTTTCCAGACCGGGGCCTGAGCCAGTTCGGTGCCCTTCTGATAGAAGGTCTGGGTTTCGAAGAAGCGGAAACCGTAGGTCAACAGTTTCTGCGTTTCAGAGGCGCGAGCCACTTCGCTGTTGGTGCCGAATACCACGGCGATCAGACGCTGACCATCACGTACAGCCGAGGACACCATGCAGTAGCCGGCTTCGTCAGTGTGACCGGTTTTCAGACCGTCAACGGTCTTGTCGCGCCACAACAGCAGGTTGCGGTTAGGCTGCTTGATGCCGTTCCAGAAGAACTCTTTCTGCGAGTAGATCGCGTAGTGAGCCGGATCTTCGTGGATGATCGCGCGAGCCAGGGTCGCCATGTCGTGAGCCGACGAGTAGTGCTCCGGGTTTGGCAGACCTGTCGGGTTCATGAAGTGGCTGTTGGTCATGCCCAGATCGGCGACAGTTTTGTTCATCATGTCAGCGAACGCGTCTTCGCTGCCGGCGATGTGCTCGGACAGAGCCACGCTGGCGTCGTTGCCGGACTGGATGATGATGCCGTGCAGCAAGTCGCTGACAGTGACCTGCGAGCCGACTTTGATGAACATCCGCGAACCGCCGGTGCGCCAGGCGTTTTCGCTGACGGTCACCGGATCGTTTTCACCGATCTGGCCACGACGGATTTCCAGGGTCGCGATGTACGCGGTCATCAGCTTGGTCAGGCTGGCCGGTGGCAGACGCTGGTCGCCATTGTTTTCAACCAGCACGTTGCCGCTGCTGGCATCCATCAGAACGTAGGCTTTTGCGGCCAGTTGTGGTGGCGACGGCATCATCTCGACCGCGAAAGCGGCTGGCGAGAGGAGCAGCGGGACTAGCAGACACAGGCGTTTGGCAAAGGTGGTGATGTTCATCCGTCTCTCGAAATCGCTAATGGAAACTGTCCTTGCGGACAAAATTTAATCAGATGACTTTCTGACGAGTCATCGCGTGTTCAGTTGCTCACTCCAGTCACCCTTGCCGGGCTTTTGTTCTTCGACGAGCCAACAACCTGATTCACCCCCAATCGCTGGTGAATCATCAATCAAGTCCTGCGTATTACTCAGTGACCACACTTGGCGAACCAAGGTTGGCCAGGCGCACGCTGTTCTGCACCTGGGCGATTTCACCCGGCGAGCCGATCGGCCCTAGGCGAACCCGGTGCAGAGTCTGCTGATTGCGCACGATCGAGCTGATGAACACCGGAGCGCTCACCATCCCGCTGAGCTTCGACCTCAGCAGCTCGGCAGCGTCCGGGTTGGCGAACGCGCCCACCTGCAGAAACTGGCCAGACGCTGTTGCAGAAGCGTTTTTTTTTGCATCAAGCTGAACGGGCACAACGGCCGCGGCGTGTTGCTGCGGCGGCGGGGTCCATTGCTCGACGGTGCCGGCCGATGCCGTGATCACAGGGGCGCTATTCTGCGCGACTTGCGGCTCATTGAGCATCAAAGGCGCCGGGCGGCCCTTGGCGGCCCACCATTGCTGCGGGTCGATGCCCTCGACCTTGACCCGCGCAGTGCCGGTCTCGGCATAGCCGAGTTTCTTCGCCGCCGCGTAGGACAAGTCGATGATCCGATCGGAATAGAACGGCCCGCGATCGTTAACCCGCAGGATAACTGTGCGGTTGTTGTCCAGGTTGGTCACCCGAACGTAACTTGGCAGTGGCAAAGTCTTGTGGGCGGCGCTCATACCGTACAGGTCGTAAACCTCGCCATTGGCGGTGTTCTGCCCATGAAACTTGGTGCCGTACCAGGACGCCGTGCCCGAAGCGACGTAGGTCTTGGATTCCTGGATCGGGAAGTAGGTCTTGCCCAGCACAGTGTACGGGTTGGCCTTGTATGCGCCGGTGTGCAGGGTTGGCGTGGCATCCGGGATACGCGAAACATCGACATCCCACCACGGCGCGCCATCTTTGTGGGCGCGGTTGATGTCCAGAACCGGCTGCTTACGCACAGCGGTTGTGGGCGCCTTCTGAGTCGGGGTACGGCTGGTCGAACAACTGGCGACCAGCACCGCCAACGCAGCGAATGCCACCAGCTTCAGGGGTTTATTGTTAGGCAATGCCCGCATTACTTGACGCCCCGTGCTTGTACCAGCTGTTCAGACAGTTGATGTACGGCCATGGCGTACATCACGCTGCGGTTATAACGCGTGATTGCGTAGAAATTCTTCAGGCCCATCCAGTATTCGGGGCCGTTCTCGCCTTCGAGGCGAAATGCAGTAACCGGCATATCATCGCGCAGCGCATCATGACTTGACCAGCCCAGCGCCCGCAACTCTGCGACGGTCTTTGTCGGCTCGATGCCGGTGGTCAGGCCTTCATCGACCTGCTCACCACGGACATCGGCGCGGCTGACCACCGGTTCGCCGGCGACCCAGCCGTGACGCTTGAAATAACTCGCGACGCTGCCAATCGCATCATCCGGGTTGTTCCAGATATTGATGTGGCCGTCACCGTCGAAATCCACCGCATAGGCGCGAAAGCTACTCGGCATGAACTGCGGCAGGCCCATGGCACCTGCGTACGAACCCTTGAGCGTCAATGGATCGACCTGCTCTTCGCGCGCCAGCAGCAGGAACTCACGCAGTTCCTTGCGAAAAAATTCGGCACGGGGAGGATAGTCGAAACCGAGGGTGGACAAGGCATCGATCACCCGGTAATTGCCGGTATTACGTCCGAAAAAGGTCTCAACGCCGATGATCGACACGATGACTTGTGCCGGCACGCCGTATTCCTGCTCGGCGCGGGCCAGCGTGGCCTCGTGCTGACGCCAGAAATCCACACCTCGCGCTATGCGCGCGTCAGTGATGAACATCGGGCGGTATTCTTTCCATTGCTTGACCCGCTCGGCAGGTCGGGAGATGGCGTCGAGAATCGCCTGCTTGCGCTGAGCCTCGCGAAACACACCCATCAGTTGCTCACCGGCGAAACCGTAGTCGCGGGTCATTTCACCGACGAACTCGGCCACCTGGGGTGAGCCTTCGTATTCGCCGGCCAGCGCTTCCTGCGCGCTGCCAAGGAGGCCTACCAGGCCAAACCACGGCACGCATCGAGTCGCCCAGCCACGCATTACTTGCATTGAACTCTTCACCTTATTCAAACCTGTGCGATCCACTTGCGATGGGTATGGATCGACATCAAAACCCCAAACGCTGACAGCAGCGTCACCAGCGAAGTTCCTCCGTAGCTAATGAACGGCAACGGCACCCCTACGATCGGCAACAGGCCACTGACCATACCGATGTTGACGAAAACGTAAACAAAAAACGTCATGGTCAACGCACCGGCGAGCAATTTGCCGAACAGCGTCTGCGCCTGAGCCGTGATGACCAGACCCCGACCAATCAGCAGCAGATAAATCAGCAACAGCGCGCAGATGCCCACCAGACCGAACTCTTCGCCGAGCACGGCAATGATGAAGTCGGTGTGGCTTTCCGGCAGGAAGTCCAGGTGCGACTGGGTTCCGAGCAGCCAGCCCTTGCCGAATACGCCGCCGGAACCGATCGCAGCTTTCGACTGAATGATGTTCCAGCCAGTGCCGAGTGGATCGCTCTCCGGGTCGAGGAACGTCAATACTCGCTGCTTCTGGTAGTCGTGCATCACGAAGAACCACATCGCAACCGACACCGGAATGGCCGCGGCCAACACGCTGATGATCCAGCGCCAGCGCAAGCCGCCCATGAACAACACGAATGCCCCGCCGGCCAGAATCAGCAACGAGGTCCCGAGGTCCGGTTGGCGGACGATCAGCGCAAACGGCACGCCGATCAGCATCAGGCTGATGCCGACATGCTTGAGTTGTGGTGGCAGTGTCCGTTTGGACAGATACCAGGCGATGGTCGCCGGCATCAGAATCTTCATGAATTCCGAGGGCTGGAAACGAATCACCCCGGGAATGTTGATCCAGCGTGTGGCGCCCATGGCGTTGTGGCCCATGATATCCACCACCAACAGCAGCAAAACGCCAATCACGTAGCCGAGCGGCACCCAGCGCGCCATGAACCGCGGCTCGAACTGGGCGATGACGATCATCGACACCAGGCCGATACCGAACGAAGTCGCTTGTTTGCCCAGCAGATCCCAGCTCTTGCCGCTGGCCGAATACAGCACGAACAGGCTGCCGGCGGCGAGGATCAACAGCAGGATCAGCAGCGGGCCATCGATATGCAGTCTTTGCAGCAGCGTCGCGCGGCGACGCATCACATCCTCACTGGAGAGCATGCGATCAAAGTTATTCATCACGGGCCGTAGCCTCCGCACTGATTGGGCTGGCGTATTCGGCCTTCAAACGTCCGTCCTGACCCAGAAGCCAGGCGTCCATGATCTGACGCACCACGGGCGCGGCAACGCCGGAACCGGACTCACCGTTCTCGACCATCACCGACACCACTATTTTCGGGTCATCGGCCGGAGCGAAACCGACGAACAAGGCGTGGTCACGATGGCGCTCCTGAACCTTGGAGCGGTCGTACTTCTCGCCCTGCTTGATCGCCACGACCTGGGCCGTACCCGACTTGCCGGCGATCCGGTATTGCGCGCCGATAGCCGCTTTGCGCGCGGTACCCCGGGCGCCGTGCATCACTTGCTGCATGCCGTGGTTGACCTTGGTCCAGTCCGACGGATCACGCAGGATAATGTCCGGTATCGGATTTTCGTCCACAGGCTTCACCCCTTCGAGGGATTTGGCCAGGTGCGGCCGGTTCCACACGCCTTTGTTCGCCACCAGCGCCGTGGCCTGGGCCAACTGCAGCGGGGTCGATTGCATGTAGCCCTGGCCGATCCCGAGGATCAGGGTTTCGCCCGGGTACCACGCCTGTTTACGGGTCGCGCGTTTCCACTCGCGGGACGGCATCAGGCCCGGGGATTCTTCGAACATGTCCAGCGAAACCTTTTGGCCGATGCCGAACTTGTTCATGTAGGCCGACAACCGATCAATGCCGAGCTTGTGGGCCAGGTCATAGAAGTAGGTGTCGTTGGATCGCATGATCGCCGTGTCGAGGTCGACAAAGCCGTCACCCGTGCGGTTCCAGTTACGGTATTTGTGGTCGTAGTTGGGCAGCATGTAGTAGCCCGGGTCGAACACCCGGCTCGATGCTGTCACCACACCCGAATCGAGGCCGGCGATCGCCACGGCTGGCTTGATCGTCGAACCTGGCGGATACAGACCGCGCAGCACGCGGTTGAACAGTGGCCGGTCGATGGAATCGCGCAACTCGGCGTAAGCCTTGAAGCTGATGCCGGTGACGAACAGGTTCGGGTCAAAGCTCGGCTGACTGACCATCGCCAGCACTTCGCCGGTCTTCGGATCGAGCGCAACCACCGCGCCACGACGACCGCCCAGTGCGATTTCGGCGGCTTCCTGCAATTTGATGTCCAGGCTCAGGATGATGTCCTTGCCGGGAATCGGATCGGTACGCTTGAGCACGCGCAAGACGCGGCCGCGGGCGTTGGTCTCGACTTCTTCGTAACCCACCTGACCGTGCAATTCCGGCTCGTAAAAACGCTCGATGCCAGTCTTGCCGATGTGATGGGTGCCGCTGTAGTTGACCGGATCGAGACTTTTCAGCTCTTTCTCGTTGATCCGCCCCATGTAACCCACCGAGTGCGCGAAATGCGTGCCCTGTGGATAGTGACGGACCAGTTGCGCAACAACTTCCACGCCCGGCAGACGGAACTGGTTCACCGCGATGCGGGCGATCTGTTCTTCGCTGAGTTCAAACAGGATCGGTACCGGCTCGAATGGCCGGCGCCCCTGGCGCATGCGCTTCTCGAAAATCACCCGGTCTTCTGGCGTCAGTTCGAGCACTTCAACGATCACGTCGAGCACTTGCTGCCAGTCGCCGGATCGCTCGCGGGTCATGCTCAGACTGAAGCTCGGACGGTTGTCCGCCACCACCACGCCGTTACGGTCGAAAATCAACCCACGGGTGGGCGGAATCGGCTGCACGTGAACGCGGTTGTTTTCCGAAAGCGTCGAGTGGTACTCGTATTGGATCACCTGCAAGTAATACAGCCGCGCGATCAACACGCAGATCAGCAGCACGATCGTAATGGCCCCGAACACGACGCGGCTACGCACCAGGCGTGCGTCCTTTTCGTGGTCCTTGATACGGATCGGCTGAGACATGAGGGCAGGATTACTTGTGGTAAGGGTGACCGGACAGCACGGTCCAGGCACGGTACAGCTGTTCGCCGATGAGGATCCGCACCAGCGGATGCGGCAAGGTCAGCGGCGACAACGACCAGCGCTGATCTGCGCGGGCACAGACTTCCGGCGCCAGCCCCTCGGGGCCGCCAACCATGAAGTTGACCGTGCGCGAATCCAGCCGCCAACGGTCGAGTTCGACCGCAAGCTGCTCGGTGCTCCAGGGTTTGCCGTGGACTTCCAGCGTGACAACCCGCTCGTTCGGCCCGACCTTGGCCAGCATGGCTTCGCCTTCCTGGCGGATGAAGCGGGCCACGTCGGCATTCTTGCCACGGGTATTGAGCGGTATTTCCACCAGTTCCAGCGCCAGCTCGGACGGAAGACGCTTGGCATATTCATGCCAGCCTTCTTCCACCCACTTGGGCATGCGTGAACCGACGGCGATCATTCGCAGTCGCACAGCAATCCCTTACAGCTGGTCTTTGTTGAGCTTGGTGAAATGCTCGTGGGTGTTTTCCGGGCTGTGGTGCTTGGCGTCTGCCGCACGGCTTTGCTCGGCACCGGCCCACAGGCGCTCCAGGTCGTAGAACTGACGCGCCGAGGCGGTCATCATGTGCACGATCACCAGGTCGAGGTCGAGCAGCACCCAGTCGCTGTCGCCCTTGCCTTCTTCGCCCAGCGGCTTGGCGCCCTGCTTTTTGACTTCTTCGCGAACCTTATCCAGCATCGCGTTGATCTGGCGATTGGACGTACCAGTGGCGATGATCATGTAGTCAGTGATGCTCTGCTTTTCGCGAACATCGATAATCTGGATGTCTTGCGCCTTGACGTCTTCCAGGGCGGCAACAGCAAGCTTGACCAGTTCGTCGCCCTTCAGCGGCTCGTTGGTGTTGGCCACTTCCGGCAGCGGAGCGCTCTTGAACGTGCCTTTGCGTTTTACTTTCGGTAGGTCTTTGTCAGTCATATAAAACTCGTTTTGCTCATGTATTCGGCGGCTTGGCGACACGTGGATTCGTATCAGTTAAGCACGCCTTGTTCAGTTCGACGCACGATACAGATCGTGCGCATCGATGTAGGCCAGGACCGCGTCGGGCACCAGGAAACGTACCGACTTACCGCTGGCCAGCAGTTGACGGATCTGGGTGGCAGAGACCGCGAGCGGTGTCGGCGTCCGGGCGCTGTAGCACCAGGATGTGGCAATGCTGGAGCAACTCTTCCCAGCGATGCCAAGTGGGCAGGCCGCAAAATGCGTCCCAGCCCAAAAGCAGAAAAACCTGGGTCTCGGCGGCAAGTTCAGCACGCATCAACTCCAGGGTATCAATGGTGTAGGACGGTTTGTCCCGCTGCAATTCGCGGGCGTCCACCACCAGCGGCGGCACTCCGGCCACCGCGCACTCGACCATCGCCAACCGGTCCTGCGCCGACACTTGCGGCGTGCCGCGATGCGGCGGCCGCGCGCTCGGCGTCAGGCGCAGTTCATCCAGCCCCAGCGCTTCGGCGACTTCCAGGCCGCCGCGCAAATGGCCGATGTGCACCGGATCGAACGTACCACCCAGTACGCCAATGCGCCGAGGACGGGGTTCGCTGCCGGACGGCGGCGTTGTCAGGTCGAGGTCGGTCAAGTCAGACCGTCGCCTGGCCGCGCAACTGGCCATCACCGACCACGATGTACTTCTCGCAGGTCAGTCCTTCGAGGCCCACCGGGCCGCGGGCGTGCAGCTTATCAGTAGAAATGCCAATCTCGGCACCCAATCCGTATTCAAATCCGTCGGCGAAGCAGGTCGGGGTGTTGATCATCACCGACGCCGAGTCAACTTCGGCCACGAACCGCCGGGTGTCAGCGAGGTTTTCGCTGACGATCGAGTCGGTGTGGTGCGAGCCGTAATGGTTGATATGTTCGATTGCCTGATCCAGACCGTCGACGACGCGGATCGACAGAATCGGCGCTAGATACTCGGTGTTCCAGTCGTCTTCACTTGCGGCCACGGCATCGATGATCGCCCGGGTGCGCTCGCAACCACGCAGTTCGACGCCTTTTTCGCGGAACTGGGCAGCCATCGATGGCAGGAAGTCCTTGGCGACCGCTTGATCGACCAGCAAGGTCTCCATCGCACCGCAGATGCCATAACGATAAGTTTTGGCGTTGAAGGCGATACGCTGGGCTTTCGGCAGGTCGGCGTGGGTACTTACGTAAACGTGGCAGATGCCGTCCAGATGCTTGATCACCGGCACGCGGGCATCGCGACTGATGCGTTCGATCAGGCCACGACCACCGCGCGGCACGATCACATCGACGTACTCGGGCATGGTAATCATCGCGCCGACGGCCGCACGGTCGGTGGTTTCAACCACTTGCACCACGGCGGCCGGCAGTTCGGCTTCGGCCAGCCCCCGCTGAATGCACGCCGCAATCGCACGATTGGAATGAATCGCTTCGGAGCCGCCGCGCAGGATGGTCGCGTTGCCGGACTTCAGGCACAGGCTGGCAGCATCGATGGTCACGTTGGGCCGGGATTCGTAAATGATCCCGATCACGCCCAACGGCACGCGCATCTTGCCGACCTGAATCCCCGACGGGCGAAAGCTCATGTCACGGATCGCGCCGACCGGGTCCGGCAGCGCAGCGACCTGACGCAGGCCGACGATCATGCCGTCTATGCGCGCCGGGGTCAGTTCCAGACGCTCCAGCAATGCCGGCTCCAGACCACTGGCGCGACCGGCGGCCAGATCCTGCTCATTGGCTGCCGCAAGCTCGGCGCGAGCCGCATCCAAGGCATTGGCAGCAGCCTGCAAGGCGCGGTTTTTCTGCGCAGTGCTGGCACGGCCGATGACCCGGGAAGCTTCGCGGGCGGCGCGACCCAATCGGGTCATGTAGTCAAGAACGGACTCAGTCATGGTCTGCTGGGGTCTTGGCAAAGAGGAAAGCGGCAGATTATAGCTGTCGCGTCCCGGGACTAACAGCGGTGACGGGCGGATGGTCGAAATGGACTACAAATTGCCAGCGTTCAGCCGTGATTAAGACTCAAATTGTTATCATCCCGACCTCTTCAGCCTGGATAAACGTTGTCTGCCATGTCCAACCTGACCGTTCGCAGCAGTGCCGAGCGCCTGCCACTGGGACTCCCGGACGCTTTTTTCGATCGCGACGCCCAGGTTCTGGCGCGGGATCTGCTCGGCAAAGTCATCCGCCATCGGGTCGGGGATTTGTGGCTGAGTGCGCGAATCATCGAAACCGAAGCCTATTACTGCGCGGAAAAAGGCAGCCATGCGTCGCTCGGCTACACAGAAAAGCGTAAGGCTTTGTTTCTGGATGGCGGCCACATCTATATGTATTACGCACGTGGCGGCGACTCGCTGAACTTCAGCGCGCAGGGGCCGGGCAATGCCGTACTGATCAAATCGGCTTATCCGTGGGTCGATGAAATCAGCGGCCCGGCGAGTCTGGCGCAGATGCTGTTGAACAATCCGGATGCGCAAGGTCGGCCGCGGCCACCGCAGAAGCTCTGCGCCGGGCAGACCTTGTTGTGCAAGGCATTGGGTTTGAAGGTGCCGATGTGGGATGCCAAGCGTTTTGATCACGAACTGCTGTTGATGGAAGATACGGGGCCGGCGCCCACGCACATCATTCAAACGACGCGTTTGGGTATTCCCCATGGCCGTGACGAACACCTGATGTACCGCTTCGTCGACGCCGCGTATGCGCAATGGTGTACGCGGAACCCGCTGCGTCGCGGTCAGGTCGAAGGTCGCGATTATTTTCTGTGTCCCGAGAAGACAACAATGGATGATTGATGGAACCTCCTGTGGGAGCGAGCTTGCTCGCGAAGAGGCCGTGTCAGTCAACGCGTGTATCGCCTGACACGCCACCTTCGCGAGCAAGCTCGCTCCCACAGGTGATCAATCAGCTGCTGATTAATGCATTCATCCTTCGGGATCAATTGAAGATTTGATGGAGTTGTTTGTATGGGCCCATGGCTCGATAGCGTGACCGGGTGGCTGGCAGCCAATCCAGAGTGGCTGGCCGTCGCGGTGTTCATTGTGGCTTTTGTCGAATGCCTGGCGATTGCCGGGTTGATTGTGCCGGGCACGGTGTTGCTGTTTGCCGTCGCGGTGTTGGCCGGCAGCGGCGCACTGTCGCTGAGCGAGACCCTGTTGCTGGGTTTTCTCGGCGGCATCCTCGGCGATGTGATCTCGTACTTCGTAGGCCGGCATTTCCACCAGAACATCCGCAGACTGCCGGGGCTGCGCCATCATCCTGAATGGATGAGCGGCGCCGAAAGCTATTTCCAGCGTTACGGCATCGCCAGCCTGTTAGTCGGGCGCTTCATCGGTCCGCTACGGCCGATGCTGCCGATGGTCGCTGGCATGTGCGACATGCCTTTCCCGCGTTTCGCCGCCGTCAGCCTGCTGGCCACCGCCGGCTGGACCCTGGCCTATCTGCTGCCGGGCTGGGCCACTGGCGCAGCCTTCCGTCTGCCGTTGCCTGAAGGTTTCTGGCTGGAAGCGGGGATCGTCGCCGGCAGCATCGCGGCAATGGTCGGCCTCAGTGTCAACAGCAGCCTGCGCCGCCACCGCCGCGCGACGATCTGGATCAGCAGCATGAGCCTGTTGATTCTGATTGGCCTGTTCATCGGCTTTCCGTTCCTGACGGCACTCGATCAGGGCGTGATGACGCTGGTGCAGGAACATCGGCAACCGGTGCTGGACGAAATCGCGGTCACCTTCACCCTCATCGGCGAGTTCCACAACATGCTGATGTTCAGCGCGCTGCTGACGGGTCTGTTGCTGCTGTGCCGGCAGTGGCGCCACGCGATTTTCGCCGGCGGCACCCTGCTCTTCACCGCGCTGGCGAATACCGCGACCAAACAGTTTTTCGCCCGGGTACGCCCGGAAGTGCTGACCGATCCGCTTACCAGTTTCAGCATGCCCAGCGGGCATTCGTCGGGCGCGTTCGCGCTGTTCCTGACCCTCGGCGTGCTGGCCGGGCGTGGGCAACCGCCACGCATGCGCCTGACGTGGCTGGCAATCGCGTGCATACCGGCACTGTCGATTGCCCTGTCGCGGGTGTATCTGGGCGCGCATTGGCCGACCGATGTAGTGGCCGGCGCCATGCTGGCGTCGTGCGTGTGTGCGGCGGCGTTGTGGCTGAGTCAGCGTCAGACCCCGCTGAACGCCATGCCATTCAAAGTCTGGTGGCTTGTCCTGCCGGCGCTGCTGGTGCTGTTCAGTTTCTTCGCCTTGCGCCATCTGCCCAATACCTTGTTGCGGTACGCCTACTGACGGCAATGGGCCATTTGCCGTCGCCAATCAAAATCCAGCTTCGCTATCACTCTTCGCTCTCTCGGGTTTGCGCCCCAGAGGGCGTTGTTGTTTCTGTATGGGCGAATACTGCCCTTGAATGTCCCCGCCCAAACTCCCGAATAAAAACCGCGTTACACATCCGTTAGCCAAATTCAACTTCAGCGCCTTCCACAATTTAATTATTCAATTAGATTGATGCGCGCTTTCACCCAATTCCACCTGCATAAACAAATCACGAAACACAACTTCCGCTTATTAACTTCGCAACAACTTTTCATACATCTGCACCCAATGATTCACTCCAAATAATTCAATGATCAACGAGTAGTTCATGAGCCCCAAAACACCGCGTAAAACCATCTCATCACCCTTGCACAAATCACCGGAAACAATCGCCACCACCGATACATTCGAGTCGCAGCCAGATATTTCAATCCGCGCGACAGGGCCAGATGCCCATGGGACCTACTCCAACAGCCACCCTGTGCCAACCACCCGACCGGTTGACCCCGTCAGCATCACGCCGGCGGTGGTGATAACCGCCATGCACGGGCAGAGCGCAGGCATTTCCGCTCTTCATGCAACACCCGTGAGGGAATACTGGTTATCCAAGGCATTTGTGCGCGGTATGGGCGAACCGAATGAGGAGGGTTTTCTTTATATCGTCGGGCGCAAGTTTGTCGAAGTCGAACATGAAGGCCTGTTACAAATGGCACATGTCGACTTCGATAGCGTAATGGGCGCTTATCGGTTGAAAAAACTCAGCGAGCGCAATCCGCTCGGCCCGCCGGTTTATAAAAACCCAACACGTTTGACGTGGCGCCTGAGCGAGTCACCTGCGGTTACCGATGTTTTGGAAGTCGCCAGTAGCACCGCACAAAAACGCCCCTTACCCGCTGCAAACCAGCCAACCGAGGCCAAACGCAACCGCCCGACAGACCCGCCACGCCGTATCGATACGGCTCATTATGTTCTGACCGGGCGCTCGCCAGACCGTCAGGGTTATTACGAGTTCGCGCCCCGCGCGCAGCCACACTCAGGCGCGCCGCATACGCTGTTCGCCTTTGCCGACGGGCACGGCGGCTGGACCCATATCGACACCCCCACAGGAGGCTTCGACGCTCAACCGGTTTATCTGAAGCACTGGACCGATCAGGAAATCTGGGAGCTATACGGTATCGAAGGACAGGCTATCGAGCGTTTTCGCAGCCAAGCGCAAACCAGTGGGCAACGGCCCGACTGGGTTACACCAAATGAGGCGCGCAACCCGGCGATGGCGCTGATCCGCGACTCGCTCAGGTGGCTGTATCCAGGCATGTCGCCGACACAGCGCGAAACATGGTTGCAGTCTTACAACCTGTTACCCAGCCAGCTGACCCGCCTGCAGCAACACATGAATACGCAATTAGTGATGCCTGAATGGGCCGCAGCGCACAAACGGATGACGGAGGATGCCACCGCGCCGCAGCACCTGACGCAAATCAGTGAGCAATTCGCTGCCGAACTGAACCTGAAACGGGGCGCCAGACACCCATGGTACGACCCGGAGAAGAGTTTGACCGGCGCATTCCGCGAAGCACTTCTCACGCGGATGGGCTATTTGCGCAACAAGAACAACTGCCTTTATCGAACCGACGTCCCGGCCCTGTTCCGCGGTGATGACCGCACCCCATTCGAACTGGCAAACGACAGTGCGATGCTGCCCCGCTATGCGCACACCGCAGGCGCAACCACAGATAAACCGATCAGTGCCACCTTCAGCCTCAACGAAGCGCAGATGTACGGCAGCGCGCCCGACCCCGAATACTTGAGATTCAATACTCAACGAAACAAGCACCCCGGCCGGGCAACTGACGACTCATCGTCTGATAGCGACAGCGACACTGACAGCATCTCGACATCAACCGATTCAGACAACGACGACTCGATCGGCTGGGATCACGATCGCCGATACACAACCACCCGAGACCGTCAGCAAGTGATGTTCATCTATGCACTCGACACGCGCGGCCTGGAGGTGATGCCTCGCGAAGAAAATTATTCGTTCAACCTCAGCGCCACGGACAACCCGGTGACATGGTTCCCCGACGACAACTTCGAAGGCCTGGTTTCAGTCAATAAAAAGGGCATCAATGCCGACCGTATCTGGCTGCTCGACTCTTCCCTCAGCAAAGGCGCAAAAGTCGACGACATCAATGAGCTGGCCGCAGACCGCGCCGAGTACATCGAAGAAATGACACACGCCGGAAGCCGTAACACATTCGAATACGACCAATTGATAAACGCCGTCGAAGCTGCCGGAAAACCGATCCTCAGGCTGTCGGGCAACAAGGATGAATTCGCCGACGACATCATTTGGCCGTAACTCGGGAATTTTTCAAAGCGACACGTCGGCATTTATAGCCGCCACTTCAGAACAACTATTCAAAGGATTGAATTGTGCCAAAACCCATCGAGTCTCCCCGTTCGCAACCACCTGAACACGCCATATACGTCACGCCGATCAATGCATCGATCGATCCGACAGGCCAACCCGAACCGCCGCCCACCGTAGTCGATGGCGCAGAAAAACCGTCTTCGCGCACACTCAGATCGCTCGACAAACGCCTGGGTGCATTGCGCATTGGCGAGTTCGCCATCACCCGCGTCGAGCTTGAGACCATGGGCGCCAAAATCGCCGGTCACGCGATCAGTGCAGACAACGCAAATATCAAAACCGCCGACCAGGCTTTTCTCGACGCACTGAGTTTCAACCCGGACACCGTCGAGTTCCGGATCAGAACCGCCGCCCCGACTGACAGCACGGCTGCCACCTTCTTCTACGAATTGGCCTGCAAACGCTCCATCAGTGCGCCACCGGTTTTCGATGCCGCCGAACCGCTAGCGCCTGGCAGCCCGATGGAGCGCTTTGACAGACTCGTCGACGCCGCACAAAAGCTCGACATTCATCGCGTCGATGTCTATGACCATTTGCCCGCTTGGGTCAGCAAAGCCAAGAGCTCCGTACTCAACGGCGCGGGTGTCGGCCTGCAAGCTTACGGCATCTATAGCGGCCTGGCCGGTGTGGCGGATGCAATCAAGACTGGCGACTGGGGCGAAGCGGCGTTCAACGGTGGCGCGGTTGTCACTGAACTCGGTTCACTGATCATCGAGCGCGGCCTGACCAAGACCGGCGAAGCGATGCTCAAGAGCAACGGGGTGATTTTCCAGCGTTTCTCAACGACGTCGACGGGAAAGGTACTCGGACGCGGTGCCGGGTTGTTCGCCAGCGCCATCACACTGCCCTTCGACATCATCGGCGCGGTGAAATCCTTCAATGCTGCGGCGGCTGCGCAGGGCAAGGAAGCTCAGGATCACTACGTCAGCGGCGCGATGAGCGTGGCCGGTGCGGGAGTGAGTATCGCCCTCGGCCTCGCCGCGCTGGCTGGTTTCGGGAATATCGCAGGGCCGGTGGGAATTCTTGCGGCGGCAGTGCTGGTACTGGGCGCAGAAATCTATCGCGCTGCGCGGATCGTCGACGATATCGACGACTACATCGAGTTGAGCGCGCACGAACGTTTGCGCTCCGGCTGGTTCGCCTTCACCCGCCAGGAACTGGACCAGGACGTCCTGGACCGCTACAAAGTCGCCAAAGCCCTGGGCGATCACAGCCGGCAGATCGAGCGCTCCGCCAAGGATCTGCTTGAGGGCGCATACCGCAACTACGTCGAACACGTGGTCAACGGCAGCTTCCACGTCACCTTGCAACCGGTGAAACTCTGGAAGCATCAATGGAATGCCGCCGCAGGCGAACAACCGTTCAAGATCAGTCACGAGCCGGTGGTGCTGGAAACCGCTGATGTCCTCGATGCCGGCGATGGCTTGCCGCAGAATCTCGGCGGCGTAGTAACGGGCACGCTGGGCGACGACAAAGGCATCTTGTGGCGCCTGGGAGATGGCCAGGACCGGATCACCGGGGTGAAAAAAAAATCCAACTTCTTCATCTACCGAGCAGACCCGAAAACCCTCGACGGCGGCGACAAGGACGACGAATTCCACTACGAGGTAACCCGCACCGAACTGGACCGGGAATTGCCACCGGCAGCAATCAGCAATCTTGACGGTGGCGACGGCTCGGATCTGCTCTCCTTCACCGGCAGGCGCCCCTCCACGGATACCCGCCAGCAAGGTTACGACGTCAATCTGCACAGCGGCGAAATCAGCCTGCACAGTGCCGGGACGGCGACGGCAGCGATAAAAATTGCCCAGACCACCTCCATCGAGAATGTCTCGACGCTGAACGGTGGCGCGAGTCGGGTCACCGGCAGCGACGCCGCCAACCGGATCACCGCCAACGGTTTGGATATCGTTGATGCCGCCGCTGGCGACGACACCATCGTCATTCGCGGAACGCACTGCCACGTGAATGGCGGCGTCGGCAGGGATCGTTACCTCGTTACCGACACTTCCGTTGAGGCGACGATTGTCGAGGATGGCGAGCAGTCGAGCCTGATCGAATTCGGCTGGCCGCTGGCAACCATTCAACGCTGGCAGATCATCGGCACTTCGCTGGTCGTACGTTCGTTGCGTGGCGAAGACGGCGAACTCCCCGAGCATGTCCTGACCATCAAAAACGTTTACCAAGCGCTGAACGGCCAGCGCTTGATCCACAATCATCAGTTGCTCTTCAAGACCCGCGATGGTTATGAATTAGTACCGGTATTGCCCACCTCGCTAAATGACGCCGATGACCACGATGTTGAAGTGGCCCTGACTGTACCAGGACGACTTGCGCCCGCCCTGAGCATCCTCAACGGAGGGAAAGTCTCGATTACCAACTCCAGCGCGAAGCATTATTTCGTGCCACAGGGTGACGGCAAGATCGTGTTTGACGCCAGTGGCGCACGTAACACCGCCACCACAATCTACCTCGACTGTCATCTTGAAGACGTGGGCGACGCTCATATCAACTACGACATTGATGTACGCCAAGGTGTCTCTGGTTTCTCTTCACTTATGTACAGCCATATCAACCTGAGCCTGTTCATCCCGTCCAGGGTGATCAACTTCGTCGGTGTCATTAGCGAGCGACATGCCGCGTCTTTCAATAGCGGCGGTGGCATTCTCACCAATGGATTGCACATGGCCAATGAGGTCGTGCTGATTTTTCGTGATGGAAAATCCTCCCGACTGATTCCGCCAAGGCTTGAGTATGCGCAGGATGTAAAACGCGCAGGCCTCCAGGGTCGCGATGCTCGCGAATGCCTGAAACTGCGCCATGGGCAGTATGCATTCAGCGAGCCGCGAATCACCCAGCAAACCTTGCTCCCTGCGCATAACGCCAAGATCGAAATCAAGGCGAACTCACCTCAAGGCATTTACGCACTGCGTGGCCAAAGTGCCAAGTACGAAGTATTCCCTGCCAGCAACGCGATCATCAGCCTGGCAACACCGGGGGCCGAAGCAAAAACCGCCGATGCATCGACCTGGACGATTAATACCGCATACATGAAGGAAACGATCACTGGCGATGAAATACGCCTTGAGGGTACGACCCTGCATCTGGGGACTGTCATCATCAAGTTACCCAGCACCGAAGACCCCGATGTCCCGGTCGAGACCGTCCACGTAGTCAGCTCCTGCGGCAATATCTATGAGATCAACCTGGTGTTCGAAACGCTGCAACTTTACGAAGTCAACGCGCAGGCCTACACCAGCGTCAACGCCTTGCGCGAAGACCTTGGTGCACATCACGCGCGCCACCATTTGGCTGGCGAAGTGAAGGTTCGCAATATCTTCACCGACCAGACAGTTGGCGCAAACGTGATCTACAACGCCACGAATGATTATTGGGGTGTGGATAACCAGCCAAGTTACCGCATCAAAGATGAAGAATTGGTCATCAGCCCATCGACTCCGTTGCAGGCTTATTAAAGCGCCGCGATCAGTCAGAGCATGCCGCGAGGTTGGGTCACGCTAGGCAAACAACTCACCTTGCAACTCATCGAGCAGCGCCTGGATCGCATCCAGTCGCTGCTGTGGGTCGTCGAGTTGCAGCAGGTCGATCTTGTCTTCTTCGGCGAAAGGCAACAGGTAGGCCAACTGATTGGCCAGTGACTGCTGGCCAACGGCTTCGGTGCCCATGCTCAACGCCTCGACCATCGGGTGCTCGGCCAGCGCCTTGAGCAGCGCCACCAGGTCCGCGTCTTCATCCTGCAAGGGTTGCTCGGGTTCGTCCTCCAGCCACTCGACGTCGGCGAGGATCAACTGGTCGCGCTGCACTTCGGTGCGCAGCACATGGAAGCGCCGCCCGCCTTGCACGCGAATGCCCAACAGGCCGTTGTCCTGCTGCTGGAAATCGGTGATCCGCGCCTCACAGCCAACCAGCGCATAACCTGCGGGAGCAACACCGACTTCATGGCCGTCGAGGATGCACACCACACCAAAGCCGCCGCCCTGTTTCATGCAGCGACCGATCATGTCCAGGTACCGCGCCTCGAAGAGCTGCAAGTCGAGGTTGCAGCCGGGAAACAGCACTGTGTTCAACGGGAAAAGCGGCAGACTCATAGACATTTCCTTACACCACCATCGACACCGCCAACGGCAGGAACACCGCCGTGGCCACGCCCATCAGACTCATTGCCAACGCCGCGAAGGCGCCGGTCTCATCACTTTCTTGCATCGCCACCGCCGTGCCGACAGCATGCGCGGTCATGCCCAATGCCATGCCGCGCGCTTCGGGGCTGTGCACGCCGAGGCGGGTCAACAGCGTCGGGCCGAAGATCGCGCCGATGACTCCGGTGATCAGCACGAACACCGCCGCCAGCGCCGCAACGCCACCGATCTGCTCGGCCACCAGCATCGCAATCGGTGAGGTCACCGACTTCGGCGCCATGGTCATCAGAATCATGTGATCAGCGCCAAACCACCACCCCAGCAGAACGCCCATACCCGTGGCGACCACCCCGCCTATCACCAGCGTAGTAAAAATCGGCCAGAACAATTGGCGAATACGCCGCAGATTGAGATACAGCGGCACCGCCAGCGCCACCGTCGCCGGCCCGAGCAGGATACTGAGGATCTCGGTGCTCTTGCGGTACTCGGCGTACGTCAGGCCACAGCCGACCAACACGCCGATCACCAACAGCATGGAGACCAGCACCGGTTGCAGAAAGATCCAGCGGGTTTTCTCAAACGCCGCCAGCACCAGTTGATAGGCGCCAAGGGTAATACCGATGCCGAACAATGGATGATGAATCACCGACATCCAGGCACCTTGCCAATCGAAGAGCATCAGGACTCCTCCGACGGCTGCGCATGACGCTTGACCAAGCGCTGCATCAGCACGCCAGCAAAGGCCATCGACAGAATCAGTGACACCACGAGGGCGCCGACAATCGCCCAGAAATCGGCGGCAATCGCCGTGGCGTAAACCATCACGCCCACGGCGGGCGGCACCAGCAGCAACGGCAGATAGCGCAGCAGGCTGCCGGCCGCCAGATTCAGCGGCTCGCCGACTTCACCGCGAATGATCAGGAACACCAGCAACAGCAGCAGACCGATGATCGGCCCCGGCAGCACCGGCAACAGTAAATGATTGAGTGCCGTGCCGAGCAATTGGAACAGCACCAGCAGGGTCAGGCCACGTAACAACATCTGACATCTCCGACAAAAAGCGCCCGGCATTATAAGCATGGCTGCGCTATGGATCGGCATTCGCCAAAAGCATGGTCGGTTGACCTGAGCAAATTGCCATGATGATCTACAGTGGTTCGCAGGGCGGTCAAATCCCCCACCTGAAAAACTATAAAACAGATGAACCCAAGGAGAGTCTCAATGCCCTATGTTCCAGTTGCAGAGCTCAAAGATTATGTCGGCAAGGAACTCGGACGTTCCGAATGGCTCACCATCGATCAGGAACGCATCAACCTGTTCGCCGAAGCCACCGGTGATTATCAGTTCATTCATGTTGACCCGGTCAAAGCCGCGCAAACGCCTTTTGGCAGCACCATTGCCCACGGTTTCCTGTCGTTGTCGCTGATCCCCAAACTGATGGAAGACATCCTGATCCTGCCCGAAGGCGTGAAAATGGTCGTCAACTACGGTCTTGACAGCGTGCGTTTCATCCAGCCCGTGAAGGTCAATTCGAAAGTCCGCCTCAAGGTCGACATGGTTGAAGTGACCGAGAAAAAACCTGGCCAGTGGCTGCTCAAAGCCACCGCGACACTTGAGATAGAAGGCTCGGACAAACCGGCCTACATCGCTGAACCGCTGTCGCTCTGCTTCGTTTAAGCGCCGGGATGCGAAGTGGCGCACGCTGTTTCGCATCCGCTCCCCTTCAGCGGCTGTATAAGGTCACATAGCTGCGGCATACTCGGTCGCCTAATTGCCCGGATCCCGCTATGCGCTCACTCGCTCGTCTTGCACCCCTTGCCTTGACCCTGTTGCTTGCCGCTTGCGGCGACGGCGAATCGCTGTTGCCCCCGGATGCGCGCCTGCCGGACGGCGGACGCTATCGCGGCGAGTTGGTCGATGGCTTGCTGCAAGGTCAGGGACGGGTCGACTACCCCAACGGCAGCTGGTACGCGGGGCAGTTCGACAAGGGGCAGTGGCATGGGCAGGGCGAATGGCATGGCAGCAATGGCGAGATTTATCGCGGCCAGTTCCAGCAAGGTTTGTTCGACGGCCAGGGCAGCCTGACCACCAATGCCAGCAGTTACACCGGCGGTTTCAAACAGGGCCGGCGTGAGGGCGAAGGCACGCTGAAAGAAAACGCCATGACCTACCGTGGCGAGTTCAAGGCTGATCAATATTCCGGGCTCGGCCGTCTCGAAATGGACGACGGCAGCTCTTATCAAGGCCAGTTTGCCCACGGCAAACCCAATGGCGAGGGCCAGCGCGGTGATTCCAGCGGCAACTCGTTCACTGGCCATTTCGTCAACGGTCAGTTGGAAGGCAACGGTACGTTCAACAGCGCTGACGGCGACATCTATGTCGGCGGCTTCAAGAACAACCAACTGCACGGCAAGGGCCGCTACGAAAACGCGGATGGCGATGTCTGGCTCGGCCAATTCAAGGAAGGCGCACTGACCGGCAAGGGCGAACTGATCGGTGCCGACGGCAGCCATTACGTCGGTTCCTTCAGCGACTGGCGCTTCAGCGGTCAGGGCCGCTTGAACCTGTCCGATGGCAGCTTCTATATCGGCGGATTCGACAACGACAGTTACGCCGGACGCGGCACGCTGGTGCTGACCGACGGCAGCGTGATGAGCGGCACTTGGGTAAACGGCCAGCGCGTGCGCGACGCCGATGGCAAGTTATTGCCCGACACCCTCGAACTCGGCTTGCTCGCCCAGGGCCGTTTACTCGACGAGGCATTGGCGGCGATTCCGGCCTCGACGCCTACGGTCGAGTTGTACACCCTGACCCTCGGCGGCGACGGCAAGCAGAGCGTGTTCCTGCGCGAATCCGACTACGTCGCCAACATGCTCAATACGCGTTTCGGCGCGCATGGCCAGATCCGTCTGGTCAACCACCGCGACCACCTCGGCGACCGGCCGATGGCCACCCGCGAGAACCTGCGCCGCGCCGCACAAACCCTGGCCGAGCGCAGCGGCCCGGAAGACTTGCTGTTCATCTACCTGACCAGCCACGGCACCGCCGAACACGAACTGGTGCTCGACCAGCCACGCATGGAACTGGCCGACCTGCCCGCCGACGAACTCGCCGCCGTGCTCGCACCGCTGAAAAACCGCGACAAGATCATCGTGATTTCCGCGTGCTACTCCGGCGGTTTCATCCCGGCCCTCAAAGATGAACGCACGCTGATCATGACCGCTTCGCGCGCTGATCGGGTGTCCTTCGGTTGCTCCGAGGAAGCCAACTTCACCTTTTTCGGCGATGCACTGTTCGCCCAGGCACTGAACCAGACCGACGATCTGGAGCAAGCCTTCAAACTGGCCAAGGCCACCGTCGCCGAGCGTGAACTGGCGGACAATTTTGAAGCCTCGGAGCCGCAGATCTGGGCACCGAAAACCGTGCTGTCGCACTGGCAACTGCTGCGTAAACAGCAAGCGAGAAAAGCTTTGCAAAGTGCTGCGTTGAACGACGGAGCGACAAAGAGCAACTAAGCTGAACAGTATCAAGGGAGAGACACTATGTACTTGACGCCTCAGCACGTATTGCTTGCCGGAGCCACCGGTTTGACTGGTGAACATCTACTCGACCGTTTGCTCAACGAGCCAACGATTTCTCGCGTCCTCGCCCCTTCCCGTCGGCCACTGGCCGAGCATCCGCACTTGGAAAATCCGGTCGGTGATCCACAGGCATTTCTGCCGCAGCTCAGCGGTCGCGTCGACATCGCCTATTGCTGCCTCGGCACCACCATCAAGCAGGCCGGCTCCGAAGCTGCGTTTCGCGCCGTTGATCTGGACATGGTCGTGGCGTTTGCCAAGCGCGCGCGGGAGATGGGCGCGCGGCATCTGATCGTGATCAGCGCAATCGGCGCCGATCCGAAATCATCGGTTTTCTACAATCGGGTCAAGGGTGAAATGGAGCAGGCATTGCGCGCGCAAGACTGGCCGCAACTGACCATTTGCCGGCCGTCGCTTTTACTTGGCGAACGTTCCGAGCCACGCTTGGGCGAGCAGCTTGCTGCACCGTTTGCGAAATTGATTCCGGGCAAATACCGCGGCATCGAAGCCTGCCAACTGGCCCGGGCAATGTGGCGGCTGGCGCTGGAAGAGCAGGATGGGGTTCGGGTAATTGAGTCGGATGATCTGCGCAAACTCGGCAAGTAAACTCAGGGTGCCCGGGCTAGCCTCTTCGCGGGCAAGCCCGCTCCCACAGTGATCATCGGCGAGTACAAATTTAGCGTACGACATCAATCCCTGTGGGAGCGTGGCTTGCCCGCGAATGGAGTGCGCAGCGCTCCCCTATAATCCGCCAGTTGCCTGAAAGCCTACACCGAGCACAGTGAGCAGCGACAGCGGCAACAACAGCGTATCCAGCAATGCACTCGCCGGCAGGTCCACGCCCGGATAACTCGGCGCCTCAGCGCCAAATCGATCCATCGCACAACAGCCGCCGTTCAGCGCATACAAATCCAGCCGCGTCCCGGAATACACCACCGGCGCCCCCGGTTTCGCCGCGTCCAGCGTGCGCGCAGTGGCGCACCCGGTCAGTTGCAGCGCCAGCACAATTACCAGCAGCTTATTCATCGCTGCTCAGATGATGCTCACCCCAACGCGGCAGCATGTCCTGCGGAATGCCCAGCAAGTTAAGAATCCGCGCCACGACGAAATCGATCAGATCATCGATGGTCTGCGGCTGGTGATAGAAGCCCGGCGAGGCCGGCAGAATGGTCACGCCCATGTTCGACAGCTTGAGCATGTGCTCCAGATGAATGCTCGAATACGGCGCCTCACGCGGTACCAGAATCAGTTGGCGACGTTCCTTCAAGGTGACGTCTGCTGCACGTTCGATCAAGTTGTTGCAGGCCCCCGTCGCAATGGCCGACAGTGTCCCGGTCGAGCACGGCACCACCACCATCGCCGCTGGCGCACCGGAGCCCGAGGCCACCGGCGACATCCAGTCTTCCTTGCCGTACACGCGGATCTGCCCGGCGGCAGCCCCGGTGTATTCGGTGAGGAACGCTTGCATCATCTGCGGCTTGGGCGGCAGCGAGACGTCGGTCTCAGTCGCCATCACCAGTTGCGCAGCCTTGGAGATCAGGAAGTGCACCTCGCGATCTTCCCGCACCAGACAATCGAGCAGGCGCAAACCGTACTGCGCGCCGGAAGCGCCGGTCATCGCCAGCGTGATGCGTTCCGGGCCGCCGTTCTGCGAAAAAGTGTTCATTGCAGCGCCTCGGCGAGTTTGCCGTGCAGACCGCCGAAGCCGCCGTTGCTCATGATCACCACGTGCGTACCGGGCTGAGCCTGACTCTTCACGCGTTCGATGATGCCTTCCAGCGAATCGCTGACAATCGACGGCACTTTGCACAGCGCAGCGGTGGCGGCCAGATCCCAACCGAGGTTGGCCGGGGCGTACCAGATCACCTGATCGGCATCGTTCACACTGTCCGGCAAACCGTCACGGTGCGCGCCGAGCTTCATCGAGTTGGAACGAGGTTCGATGATCGCGATCAACGGTGCATCACCGATGCGCTTGCGCAAGCCATCAAGCGTGGTGGCGATCGCGGTCGGGTGATGGGCGAAGTCGTCGTAGATGGTGATGCCGCGCACTTCAGCGACTTTCTCCATCCGGCGTTTAACGTTCTTGAACGCGCTCAATCCAGCGATGCCCATCGATGGCACCACGCCGACATGACGCGCAGCCGCCAGAGCAGCCAAGGCATTGGCGACGTTGTGCAGGCCAGTCAATTCCCACTCGACCGTGCCTTGGGACACGCCTTCGAACATCACTTCGAACGCCGAACCGTCTTCACTGAGCAATTTGACCTGCCACTGACCGCCCGCACCGGTGGTTTGCACCGGAGTCCAGCAGCCCATCTCGATCACCCGCTGCAATGCAGGTTCGGTGGTCGGATGGATCACCAGGCCTTCGCTTGGGATGGTGCGCACCAAATGGTGGAACTGACGCTCGATGGCCGGCAGATCAGGGAAGATGTCCGCGTGATCGAACTCAAGGTTGTTGAGGATCGCAGTGCGCGGGCGGTAGTGAACGAATTTCGAGCGCTTGTCGAAGAAGGCGCTGTCGTACTCGTCGGCCTCGATCACGAAAAACGGCGTACCGCCCAGACGTGCCGACACCGAGAAGTTCTGCGGCACGCCACCGATCAGGAAACCCGGGCTCATGCCGGCGTGTTCCAGCACCCAGGCGAGCATGCTGCTGGTGGTGGTTTTGCCGTGGGTGCCGGCGACGGCCAGCACCCATCGGCCTTGCAGCACATGATCAGCCAGCCACTGCGGGCCGGACACGTATGGCAGGCCTTTGTTCAGCACATATTCCACCGCCGGATTGCCGCGCGACATGGCGTTACCGATCACCACCAGATCCGGTGCCGGATCGAGCTGGGCCGGATCGTAGCCCTGCGTCAGCTGAATGCCCTGGGCTTCAAGCTGTGTGCTCATTGGCGGATAGACGTTGGCGTCGGAGCCGGTCACGTGATGGCCCAGCTCTTTGGCCAGAACCGCCATCGAGCCCATGAAAGTCCCGCAGATACCCAGAATATGAATGTGCATAGTCGACCTCGTAAAACATGGCCGCAGGTTAGCGTAGGGAGGGGGAAATCGCACTCTTTAGGTGATGGGCCGGGATTGGGTGGACGCAACATTTCGGTATGGCTCAGGATTGCTACCCTCACCCCAGCCCTCTCCCGGAGGGAGAGGGGGCTGACCGAGGTGTCTTTTGCCATACGTCGACCTGAGCGACCGAGTGGATTATGGATCGACAACTGCCGGTCTCCTCTCACAGCCAGAGTTCGACTGGATCTTTCAGGTTGGCGTAACTCGAGAGAACACCCCGGTCAGTCCCCTCTCCCTCTGGGAGAGGGTTAGGGTGAGGGCCTTCTAACTGACACACCGCTCAATCCCATGCTTACGCAGTTTCCTATAGAGCGTATTACGACTGACACCCAGCTGCTGCGCGGTATGCGTCATATGCCAGCGGGTCTGCTCCAAAGCACTGAGCAATGCCGAGCGTTCGGCATCCTCCAGTGGATGATCGGATTGCATAACCTCCAACTCTACCGGCACCCGCACCTGCCGAATCATCACCGGCAAATCCTCCAACCCGATCCGTCCCTCATCACACAACGCCGCCAACGTACGCAGGACATTACGCAACTGCCGCACATTCCCCGGCCACTGGAACGCCAACAACGCCTGACGCGCCGGCTCATCAATCACCAACACATCCCCGCCCGCCTCTTCGGCCAGCAGAAAATCCAGTAGCTGCGATTTATCACTGCGCTCACGCAACGCCGGCAACGCCACTTCCAGCCCGTTGAGTCGGTAATACAGATCCTCGCGAAAACTGCCGTTCTCGACTCGTTCCAGAAGATTGCGGTGGGTAGCACTGATGATCCGCACGTTGACCGCTTCCGGCTCGCCACCGATCGGCACCACTTGCCGATCCTCAAGCACCCGCAACAAACGGGTCTGCAAGGCCAACGGCATGTCGCCGATTTCATCAAGGAACAATGTGCCGCCATCGGCCTGCTGCAACTTGCCGCGCATACCATCCTTGCGCGCACCGGTGAAGCTGCCGCCGCGATAGCCGAACAGCTCGCTCTCGATCAGGCTTTCAGGAATCGCCGCGCAATTGAGGGCAACGAAGGCTTTGCTCGCGCGTTGACTGGCCTGATGCACAGCCTTGGCGAAGGCTTCTTTGCCGGAGCCGGTTTCGCCATTGATCAACAGCGGCACATCGCGCTCGAAAACTCGCAGAGATTTGCGAAATTCAGCCTGCAATGCCGCATCACCGAGACAAATGCCCGACAGACGCGGAGCCTGTGCCACGACCGGCGCAGGCATGATCGGCATTGATTTACGAGACTCACCGCGCAACACGGCAAACAGATTTCGTCCGTCGCGGGTGCGTAACGGCCAACTGGCGCTGGCATTGGCACTCGCACGACCGAGCAACTCATCCAGCGAACAATCGAAAAACGCCTCGACCGGTTTGCAGAGCAAGCCACCGCGAATATGCCCCAGCAGGTTCAGCGCGCTCTGATTGACCGCACTGATCCGCCCTTCCCCGTCGAACGCCAGCAGCCCTTCGCTGAACAGCCCGACCGATTCGGCCTGCAAATGAAAACGCAGCAACCATTGGTTATCGAAACAGCGCAGGAAGTAGCAGCTCTCGATCATCTTCGCCGACAGATTGACCAGCGCCATGGTGTGAAACTGGCTCTGTCGCGAGACGTCGTGGCGTGCCGAGGACACATCTAGCACAGCCAGCAATTCGCCGTGCGGGTCGAACACCGGGCTCGCCGAACAGGTCAGGCCGGTGTGGCGTCCACGGAAGTGTTCATTCTGATGGATGGTCAGCGCCTGGCGCTCGACCAGGCAGGTGCCGATGCCGTTGGTGCCTTCACAGGCTTCGCTCCAGTCGGCACCAAGCCAGAGGCCGGCACGCTCGAAAATCTTCCGTTCGGCAGGCGCGGTGACGCAGTTGAGGATCACCCCGCGCGCATCGGTCAGCAGCACTGCGTGTCCGGCGCCTGAGAGTTGCTGATGCAGACTGCTCATTTCATTGCCGGCAATCTGCAACACTTGCTGCAGACGCTCGCGGCTTTCGAGGACGCGCCCATGTTCTAGCACGGTAGGCGCCATGCTCAGCGCCGGGTCGAGGTGATAGTCCTCAACACAGCGCAGCCACGAGCGGGCGATCGACGGATCAGCGCCGGGGCCGTGCAGGTGCGGTTTGCCCTGGGTAACGGTGAGAACCTGTTGGGCATGGCGATTCAAATGGTTGTCGTGCATTTCTTATTGTTCTCCCCGAGGCTCGACGGCCCAATGCTGAGGTGACGCCCAGCATCCTCCAGCCACCGCACCATTGCAATGCTGGCAAGACTGCCCGGTCACCGGCTGTGCCAAAAGCGGTACAAACTGTCACCCAGCCTGTACCGAAACCGTCACAGCTGCGATCCGCCCGTCCGACAGAAACCACGCAAGGCCTTGATTTACCTGCCCTGCACGGCAGTGGCCCGACCTTTGCTCTACGCTTATAGCAAGCGCACTTGCGCGTTTCTCTAATAAGTACAAAGCCAAGGAGAACATCATCATGCGTTACGCTCACCCCGGTACTGAAGGCGCCAAAGTCTCGTTCAAGAGCAAGTACGGTAACTACATCGGCGGCGAGTTCGTCGCGCCTGTCAAAGGTCAGTACTTCACCAACACCTCGCCAGTTAATGGCCAACCGATTGCCGAATTCCCTCGCTCCACTGCCGAAGACATCGACAAGGCACTGGATGCTGCCCACGCTGCCGCTGACGCCTGGGGCTCGACCTCGGTGCAGGCGCGTTCGCTGGTCCTGCTGAAAATCGCCGACCGTATCGAACAGAACCTCGAACTGCTGGCGATCACCGAAACCTGGGACAACGGCAAAGCCATCCGCGAAACCCTTAACGCCGATATTCCGCTGGCCGCCGACCACTTCCGCTACTACGCCGGTTGCATCCGCGCCCAGGAAGGCAGCGCTGCCGAAATCGACGGCAACACCGTGGCTTATCACATCCATGAACCACTGGGCGTGGTTGGCCAGATCATCCCGTGGAACTTCCCGATCCTGATGGCCGCGTGGAAACTCGCACCAGCGCTGGCGGCGGGTAACTGCGTGGTGCTCAAGCCTGCCGAACAAACGCCGCTGGGCATCACTGTGCTGCTGGAGCTGATCGGCGACTTGCTGCCGCCGGGCGTGCTGAACGTTGTTCAAGGCTTCGGCAAAGAAGCCGGCGAAGCGCTGGCCACCAGCAAGCGTATCGCCAAGATTGCCTTTACCGGCTCGACCCCGGTTGGCTCGCACATCATGAAATGCGCTGCCGAGAACATCATTCCATCCACCGTGGAACTGGGCGGCAAGTCGCCGAACATCTTCTTCGAAGACATCATGCAGGCCGAGCCAACCTTCATCGAAAAAGCCGCTGAAGGTCTGGTGCTGGCGTTCTTCAACCAGGGCGAAGTCTGCACCTGCCCGTCTCGCGCACTGGTACAGGAATCGATCTACGACGAATTCATGGCCGTGGTGATGAAGAAGGTTCTGCAAATCAAACGTGGCGATCCGCTGGACACCGACACCATGGTTGGCGCTCAGGCGTCCGAGCAGCAATTCGACAAGATCCTGTCCTATCTGGAAATCGCCAAAGGCGAAGGCGCCGAATTGCTGACCGGCGGCAAAGTGGAAAAACTCGAGGGCAATCTGTCGACCGGCTATTACATCCAGCCGACCTTGCTCAAAGGCACCAACAAAATGCGCGTGTTCCAGGAAGAAATCTTCGGCCCAGTGGTGAGCATCACCACGTTCAAGGACGAAGCCGAAGCCCTGGCCATCGCCAACGACACCGAGTTCGGCCTCGGCGCCGGTCTGTGGACCCGCGACATCAACCGCGCCTATCGCATGGGCCGGGCGATCAAGGCCGGTCGTGTGTGGACCAACTGCTACCACCTGTACCCGGCGCATGCCGCGTTCGGCGGGTACAAGAAGTCCGGTGTTGGGCGTGAAACCCACAAAATGATGCTCGATCACTATCAGCAGACCAAAAACCTGCTGGTGAGCTACGACATCAATCCGCTGGGCTTCTTCTAAAATCCTTGGGCGACACAGATATTTCTGTGTCGCCCTCTCGTCCGCTTTCGCGAGCAAGCTCGCTCCCACAGGGATCTGTATTAGATCTCAATGTTGAGCTAACCACGGAAATCTGTGGGAGCGAGCTTGCTCGCGAAAGCTGCGTGCCATTCAACCCGATAGTTCCTGACGGAACAGCCGGGCCAATACAACAATAAAAATGGTAAACCCTATGCCTATCGAATCCCCCGCTGGCACTCCGGCGACCGGCTCTTCCGTCGACTTTGAAAAAGTCGGCTCGGACTACTTCCAACAACGCGAACTGAAAAAAGGCGCCGCCGGCTGGGTTCTGCTGGTGGGGCTTGGCGTCGCTTATGTGATCTCTGGCGACTATGCCGGCTGGAACTTCGGCTTGGCGCAGGGCGGCTGGGGCGGGATGTTTCTCGCCACGCTGCTGATGGCCACCATGTATTTGTGCATGTGTTTTTCCCTCGCCGAATTGTCCTCGATGATTCCCACCGCCGGTGGCGGCTACGGCTTTGCCCGCAGCGCGTTCGGCCCATGGGGTGGATTCCTCACCGGCACCGCGATCCTCATCGAATACGCCATCGCACCCGCCGCAATTGCCGTGTTCATCGGCGCTTATTGCGAATCGTTGTTCGGCATCGGCGGCTGGGTGATTTATCTGGCGTTCTACATCATTTTTATCGCCATCCACATTTTCGGGGTCGGCGAAGCGTTGAAGCTGATGTTCGTCATCACTGCCGTCGCGGCGCTGGCACTCGGCGTATTCCTGGTGGCGATGGTGCCGCACTTCGACGTCGCCAACCTGCTCGACATCCCGGTGACCAGCGCTGCCGGCGCCAGCCCTTTCCTGCCGTTCGGCTATGTCGGCGTCTGGGCGGCGATCCCCTACGCGATCTGGTTTTTCCTCGCCGTTGAAGGTGTGCCTTTGGCCGCCGAAGAAACCAAAAACCCGAAACGCGACCTGCCGCGCGGACTCATCGGCGCCATGCTGGTGCTGCTGGCTTTTGCCCTGTTGATTCTGATCGTCGGACCTGGAGGTGCGGGCGCCAATTCGCTCCTGACATCGGGCAACCCGTTGGTTGAAGCGCTGAGCAAAGCCTATGGCGGCTCGACCTGGATGGGCAGTTTCGTCAACCTCGTGGGTCTGGCCGGGTTGATCGCTAGTTTCTTCTCGATCATCTACGCCTACTCGCGGCAGATTTTCGCCTTGTCACGCGCAGGCTACCTGCCACGCAAACTTTCCGAGACCAACAAAAGCAAGGCGCCCGTGCTGGCCCTGATCATTCCGGGGATCATCGGTTTTGGCCTGTCGCTGACCGGCCAGGGCGACCTGCTGATTCTGGTAGCGGTGTTCGGCGCGACCATTTCCTACGTGCTGATGATGGCGGCGCACATCACGCTGCGTATCCGCCGCCCCAAAATGGATCGGCCGTACCGCACGCCCGGCGGCATTTTCACCTCCGGCGTGGCGCTGGTGCTGGCTTGCATCGCCGTAATCGCGGGGTTCCTGGTCGATCCACGGGTGGTGATCGGCGCCGCTATCATCTATGGAGTGTTAATTGCTTACTTTGCTTTCTACAGTCGACATCACTTGGTAGCAGGTACGCCGGAAGAAGAATTCGCGGCGATTCAGAACGCTGAAAAAGCCCTGCACTGACGGCCGAAAACCACGGCGCAGGGCATACCTGCGCCGTCACGGAGAATTCTGTATGGCGAGTTTCGCTCACACGGTCGGCGCCCAGACCTACCGCTTCGACAGCCTCAAGGAGGTTATGGCCAAGGCCAGCCCGGCGCGTTCCGGGGACTTTCTCGCCGGTGTTGCCGCACTCAACGACGGCGAGCGCGTGGCCGCGCAAATGGCACTGGCCGACATTGCGCTGACGCATTTCCTACAGGAAGCGCTGATCCCCTACGAAGCCGATGAAGTCACCCGGCTGATCATCGACACCCACGACAAACAGGCCTTCGCCGTGGTCAGCCACCTCACCGTCGGTGGTTTTCGCGACTGGCTGCTCAGCGACGCCGCCGATGAAACCCGCCTGCGCGCCCTCGCACCCGGTCTGACTCCGGAAATGGTCGCGGCGGTGTCGAAGATCATGCGCGTGCAGGATTTGGTGCTGGTGGCGCAGAAGATCCGCGTGGTCACAAAGTTTCGCGGCACGCTCGGTCTGCGCGGGCGCCTGTCGACTCGCTTGCAACCCAATCACCCGACCGACGAGCCTTCCGGCATTGCTGCGAGCATTCTCGACGGCCTGCTGTATGGCAATGGCGACGCGATGATCGGCATCAACCCGGCCACCGACAGCATCGCCTCGATTTGCGCCATGCTGGAAATGCTCGACGCAATCATCCAGCGCTACGACATCCCGACCCAGGCCTGCGTGCTGACGCACGTCACCACTTCCATCGAGGCGATCAACCGTGGCGTGCCGCTGGATCTGGTATTCCAGTCGATCGCCGGCACCGAAGCGGCCAACGCCAGTTTCGGCATCAACCTCAATGTATTGCAGGAAGGCTACGACGCCGGATTGAGCCTGAACCGCGGCACCCTCGGGCAAAACCTGATGTATTTCGAAACAGGGCAAGGCAGCGCCTTGTCGGCAAACGCCCACCATGGCGTCGATCAACAGACCTGCGAGACCAGAGCCTACGCCGTGGCGCGACATTTCAAGCCGTTTCTGGTGAACACCGTTGTAGGATTTATCGGCCCGGAATACCTGTACAACGGCAAACAGATCATCCGCGCCGGCCTCGAAGACCACTTCTGCGGCAAGTTGCTCGGCGTGCCGATGGGTTGCGACATCTGCTACACCAACCACGCCGAAGCCGATCAGGACGACATGGACACCCTGCTGACCCTGCTCGGAGTGGCGGGGATCAACTTCATCATGGGCATCCCCGGCTCCGACGACATCATGCTCAATTACCAGACCACTTCGTTCCACGACGCGCTCTACGCGCGCCAGACCCTGGGCCTGAAACCGGCCCCGGAATTTGAACAGTGGCTGGCGAACATGGGCATCTTCACCCAAGCGGACGGCAAGGTTCGCTTCGGCAACAATCTGCCGCCGGCCTTCCGCCAGGCGCTGGCGCAACTGGGATGAGCCTTATGGAAAAACCGCCTGTCGATCCGCAAAACCCATGGCTGGAATTGCGTCGCCTGACCCCGGCGCGAATCGCCCTTGGCCGCACCGGCACCAGCCTGCCGACCAGTGCGCAACTGGATTTCCAGTACGCCCACGCTCAGGCGCGGGATGCGGTGCATCTGCCGTTCGATCATGTCGGGCTCAGCACACAACTGAGTGAGCGTGGGCGCGAAAGCCTGCTTTTGCACAGCGCAGCGGTGGACCGCAACAGCTACCTGCAACGTCCGGATCTGGGACGCAAGCTCAGCGATGAGTCAGCGCAGGCCTTGCGCGATTACGCCACGGCTCGTCCGGACGGCGTCGATCTGGCGATTGTCGTGGCTGACGGTCTATCGGCGCTGGCGGTGCATCGGCATACGCTGCCGTTTCTGCTGCGGCTGGAAGAGCAAATGGGCGGCGACGGCTGGTCTGTTGCCCCAGTGGTTCTGGTGGAACAGGGTCGCGTTGCCGTCGGTGATGAGATTGGTCAGCTACTTGGCGCAAAAATGGTCGTGATGCTGATCGGCGAACGCCCGGGCCTCAGCTCGCCGGACAGCCTCGGTTTATATTTCACCTACAATCCAAAAATCGGACTGACCGACGCCTACCGCAATTGCATTTCCAACGTACGGCTTGAAGGCTTGAGCTACGGCATGGCGGCGCATCGCTTGTTGTACCTGATGCGCGAAGCCTGCCGGCGCCAGCTGTCGGGGGTCAATCTGAAGGACGAAGCACAGGTTCAGACGCTGGAGTCGGATGCAGGTGCGGACATGAAAGGAAACTTCCTACTCGATCCGCCCCCAACCTGAACCGTTTCCGCATTGCGTTTCTGCGCTGGTTTCAGGCAGGATCGACGCACGGCCGCCAGGGTTTCCCATCGCCGTCAGAGCAGTTGAAGACAGCCACTTGAAGACGAGACCTATCATGCGGATTATTCAAGCGACCCTCGAACATCTGGATTTGTTGACTCCATTGTTCGTCAAATATCGCGAGTTCTACGGTTCCCTGCCTTACCCGGACTCCTCCCGCGCGTTTCTCGAAAAACGCCTGCGCCGCAAGGAATCTGTGATCTATCTGGCCCTGGCCGATGATGACGACAAAAAGCTGATGGGCTTCTGTCAGTTGTACCCAAGCTTCTCCTCGCTGTCGCTCAAGCGCGTGTGGATCCTCAACGACATCTATGTCGCCGAAGATGCCCGCCGCCAACTGGTCGCCGACAACCTGATCCGCACCGCAAAGAAAATGGCCAAAGAAACCCAGGCCGTGCGCATGCGCGTCTCCACCAGTGCCAACAACGAAGTGGCGCAGAAAACCTACGAATCGATTGGATTCAAGGAAGACACCGAGTTCAAGAACTACGTGCTGCCGATCAGCGACGAGCTCTGACGCCAAAAGATCGTTCGAAGGTTCGGGCCGCGCTCGGACGATCTTTTACTCACCCCCGACATCCGCTACGTCCCTGACAATTCCTCACACCCCGACATCCGCCGCTACAAAAGCAACGCGCTTTTCATCCTTCAGACCGTATAATCCCGAGCTCTCCGGCTTGTAAGAAAAACTACACCCTGCTGTAGGCTTACACGAAGTCATCCGCACAGGCCTGCCGAGTCGGGTCTTCAAACAGGTGCCCCCATGGATTTCAACCCGCTCGACCTTATCCTGCATCTCGACGTTTACCTCGATATGCTGGTGAATAACTATGGGCCTTGGATCTACGCCATCCTGTTTCTGGTGATTTTCTGTGAAACCGGTCTGGTGGTGATGCCATTCCTGCCAGGCGATTCGCTGCTGTTCATCGCTGGGGCCGTCGCTGCTGGCGGTGGTATGGATCCGGTGCTGTTGGGCGGTCTGTTGATGCTCGCCGCGATCCTGGGTGACAGCACCAACTACGTTATCGGGCGAACGGCTGGCGAAAAACTGTTCAGCAACCCGAACTCGAAAATCTTCCGCCGCGACTATCTGCAAAAGACCCACGATTTCTACGACAAGCACGGCGGTAAAACCGTGACCCTGGCGCGGTTCCTGCCAATCATCCGAACCTTCGCACCGTTCGTCGCCGGTGTAGCGAGAATGCCGTACCCACGTTTCTTCGGTTTCAGCGTGTTGGGCACCATCCTTTGGGTTGGCGGCTTGGTAACCTTGGGTTACTTCTTCGGCAACGTACCGTTCATCAAGAAAAACCTGTCGTTGCTGGTGGTCGCCATCATTCTGCTGTCGCTGGTGCCGATGATCATCGGCGTGGTTCGCAGCCGTTTCGGCGGCACCAAAGTTCAATCGCACTAAGCCGATGTGGTCGCTGAGCGCCTGGCGACGCCGGCGCATTCTGGCCAAACACCCGATTGCCAACGAAATGTGGCAACGGGTGCGCCATCACCTGAGCTTTCTTGACGGCATCACTGCCGCTGAAGACCAGTGGCTGCGCGAAGCCTGCGTGCTGTTTCTCGAAGACAAACACCTGAGCGCCCTGCCCGGCGTCGAACTGCATCAGGAACAACGCCTGCTGCTTGCCGCCCAAGCGCAATTGCCACTTTTGCACTTGGGCGATTTGAACTGGTACCAGGGTTTTCACGAAATCGTCCTCTATCCCGACGACTTCCTCAGCCCGCAGCGCCACCGCGATGCCAGCGGTGTCGAGCACGAATGGGATGGCGAACACAGCGGCGAAGCCTGGCAGCAGGGGCCAATCATCCTCGCCTGGCCGGGCGTGATGGCCAGTGGTGGCTGGGAAGGCTACAACCTGGTGATCCACGAACTGGCGCACAAACTCGACATGCTTAACGGCGACGCCAACGGCCTGCCACCGCTGCATACCGACATGCGCGTCAGCGACTGGGCCGACGTGATGCAGACGGCTTACGACGACCTCAACCGCCAGCTCGACGACAATCCCGACGCAGAAACCGCCATCGATCCCTACGCCGCCGAGAACCCCGCCGAGTTCTTCGCCGTCACCAGCGAATACTTCTTCAGCGCCCCGGATCTGCTGCACGAGACTTATCCACAGGTCTACGCGCAACTGCAGCTTTTCTACCGGCAGGACCCGTTGGGCAGGTTGCGGCAACTTCAGGCCAGCGACCCGGTCTATAAGGCGCACAACTAAGCTCGGCACGACTTTAGGTCCATGGCGTCGACGGCAGAATATGCCTATAATCGCCGCCACTTTTTGGTCAATCCGGCCAAGTGTTTTTGGTCAACTACGGGGGCAACGCCCAATGAGCTACAGCAAGATTCCGGCTGGCAAAGACCTGCCGAACGACATCTACGTCGCGATCGAGATCCCGGCCAACCACGCGCCGATCAAATACGAAATCGACAAAGACAGCGATTGCCTGTTCGTTGACCGTTTCATGGCCACCCCAATGTTCTACCCGGCCAACTACGGTTACATCCCGAACACCCTGGCTGACGACGGTGATCCCCTCGACGTGCTGGTTGTAACCCCTTACCCGGTTGCTCCAGGCGCAGTTATCCGTGCACGTCCGGTCGGCATTCTGAACATGACCGACGACGGCGGCGGCGATGCCAAAGTTATCGCAGTGCCACACGACAAGCTGTCCCAGCTGTACGTCGACGTGAAGGAATACACCGACCTGCCACCGCTGCTGATCCAGCAGATCGAGCACTTCTTTGCGAACTACAAAGATCTCGAAAAAGGCAAATGGGTCAAGATCGAAGGCTGGGCCGGTGCAGACGCCGCCCGCGAAGCGATCACCAAGTCGGTTGCTGCCTACAAGGGCTAAGCTTCACGACCTGCGACACGCTTGAAAAAAGCCCGGTTTATCCGGGTTTTTTTTCGACCGGAGAGCGCCGCTTAAACAGCCTGTTTATCGCGGACTACAGAAAAGTTTTAACCTGTGTGATTTCCCACAAGTACGTCTTACATTCAGTCGCAAAATTCAGCCCGTTTTTGAACATCAGGTTTATTCAAACCCCTCTGGCCCGGCCGTAGACTCCGTGTTTATGAGAAAGAACACTAGCGGTCCAAGATTCAAGGCACTCCTGGAAAAAGCGAACATCTCTACCACGGGTTTCGCAAAGTTCTGGGGCACGGAAGCCCAAAATGTCCACAACTGGTACACCCGGGGCGTCCCGGCGTATCGCATGGAAGAAGTCTCACGCCTGCTGTCCGTCAACAGCGAATGGCTGAAAACCGGCGAAGGCACAAAAGAGTTGCCAAGCCTGACCCCGCCTGCCAGCAACGGCGACACCTTCGACGCCCAAGCCATCCGTGGCGTCTACACCGTCATCGACCCCAATGACATCGACCTGGCGTTCTTCAAAGAAACACCGCAGACCAACGGCTCGGGAAAAACCCACGTCATCCAGGACCCGGACCTGTCCATCCGCCTGCTGCGCGCGCACCTCGATCAACTGGGGATCCGCCCCGCCGACGCCATCTGCGCGCACATGATCGGCAACACCATGGCCGACCGCATTGATGACGGCTCCATCGTCGCCATCGACCGTGGCCTCACCCAAGTCGTCGACGGTGAAATCTACGCCATCGAACACGACGGCATGCTGCGCATCAAATACCTGCACCGCATGCCCGGCAACGGCCTGCGCCTGCGCAGCCACAACAGCGCCGAATACCCCGACGAAGTCTTCCGCCCCGCACAAATCGAAGAGCAGCGAATCCATATATTGGGCTGGGTGTTCTGGTGGTCAACGCTGAGCAAACGAAGGCCGGTGGTGCCGTTTCTCTGATCGAACGCCGGTCTTGGTCTTTGTACAGACCCTGTGGGAGCGAGCTTGCTCGCGAAGAGGCCCGGTTAGACAGTACAAATCTCGGATTTTAACCAGCCAGATCGCTCTAACCCGCACTTCAAGCTGGGAATCCAAAGCAAAACTCAGTATCCTGCGCCCCACATTTGCGCATCGCCCCGCTCCCGCGGCTCAGATGACGCCCGACGCGGCAGACCAACGTCTGACCAAGTCCCACAGCCGGACGCAGATCCGGGTGTAAGTTTTGAAGGCTGGCGCGGTTTACCAAAAATGAACCAAGCCAGTCCCCGAGAAGCCGGCCACAAGCCGGCTTTTTAATGCCTGAAATAAACCCGGCCTACCGTCTGAAACATAAATTCGCGCTTGTCGAATAGGAGAGCCCCTTGCTACCGTAACGACAAACGTCATTACAGGTAATTCATCATGGCTTCCATCAACATTCGCATCGACGATGATTTGAAGCAGCGCTCCTTCGCCGAACTGGAAAAACTTGGAGTAACCCCCTCAGAGCTTTTGCGCCAGACACTCCAATACGTCGCCGAGCGAGGGAAGCTACCGTTCAAAGCGGCATTGCTCAGCGAGGAAGATGAAGCACTCATAGCCGTAGTCACCGAACGTCTCGCCGCACCTCAGCGAGTCAAGGTAAGTCTGGATGACCTATAACCTTGAATTCGATCTTCGTGCTTTAAAGGAGTGGAACAAACTCGGCGATACGGTTCGCCACCAGTTCAAGAAGAACTCACTGAGGTATTGGAGAATCCTCGAATAGAAGCCAATCGACTTCGCGAGCTCCCGGATTGCTACAAAGTGAAACTGAAAAGCGCTGGCTATCGCCTGATCTATCAGGTCCTTGATCAAGAGATTGTGGTGTTCGTAATCGCAATCGGGAAGCGAGAGCGAGAAGCTGCTTACGAGGTTGCGCAGGACCGTCTTTCGCTCATGCCCTGAGTCGGTCCAATGTCTGCGACCTGAAATTGGGCAGCAACCCGTAGCCCAATCCCCTCACGGATAACTAAACGACTTAACCAACGTCAACTCCCCCGCCGTCCGCATCGGGATCAAAAACGTCTCCATCTTCTCGTTCGGCGTACCCTCCTCTGTAATCACCGTCACCTGCGCCGTCGTCAGTGCCTGCACCGCTTCATCCCCACCTTCGTCATCCCCGCGATACCCACCGCCGAAGTAATTCACATACACCAGATACTGCCCCTTGATCGGCGCGGGCATGGCGAAGATTTCCGGGCCGTAGCCGGTGGTGACGTCGATGTCGAGGGCGCCGCCGTTGGGGGCGGTGCGGTTGCCGTACCAGATGTGGCCGCCGTCGGGGGTGACGAGGTGCAGGTCGAGGTCGGTGCCGTCGCTGTCCCACGCCAGTAATACGCGCAGTTTGGCTGGGGTCGCGCCGCCGCTGGTGTTGAGGAATTGGGTGCGGTGGCGTTGTTGGCCGTCGGGGCTGCGGACTTCGACGCTGTTGCTGCCGTTGGGGAAGGAGAATGGGCGGTCGAAACGGCCGGCATCGTCGATTTTCAGCGGCATGCTGACGCCGTTGACGATGAGGCGGCCTGGCTCTGTGCTCTTCGGTGTGACTTTGATTTCGCCGCTGATGCGCGCGGTGTTGGCTTGGCCGATCGGGGTGTTCACCGAGGAGGCTGGATAGTTGACGGTCTGGCGGAAGCTTTCACCCTCGCCTTGGGGCGCGCCGCTGCGCCAGCCGCCGACCGGGGTGTCGAGTTTGACGCTGTCGGCGGCGATTGCCGGCGCTAGCGCGGTCAACGTGCAGAGCAGCAGCAAGACCTGTGGATAACGGAGTGTCATGGTCTATTCCAGCAAGAGGTGACGGGCGAGCCCTTCGATGTAGGTTTCATCCTGGCCGTTGGGATGTGCTTCAAAAGCCAGGTGCAGATATTCGTGGGTGAGATCGAGGCGATCCTGCAGGGTCAACACGCCGCGCACGTAGATGCGCTGGCGCTCGCGGTCGACGAAGGGCCTGCCAAAAGCCAGTTTGCAAACGGCGAACGTGCTGACTTCGTTGTAGCCTGTTTCGCTTTCTAGCTTCGGACGCCAGCCGCGTCGCTGCTTTTGCAGCCAGTCCTGCGCGGCGGGCAGTGCTTCGCAGGAAGCCACTGGATTGTCCCAACGGCTGAGGCTGGCGCGCGGATAGGCGTGGAGCAGAATCGCGTCGTAGCGCTGCCCAGCATTGGCCTGTTCGACGGCTTGTTGCCAGGCGAGTTTGTCCGGGCCGGGTTGATCGGAGTGATAGGTGACGGTGCTGCCGGCCAAGACGAGGTCTGCGGTCCATGCAGCGATGTCGCGCGATTGCGCCGAGGCCGGACGCGGTGCGACGCGTTGGCGGGTGCTGCTGTCATCGATGCTCAGGCAATCGCCGTTACGCGTGGCGTTTTGCAGCAGATAGGTACGGATCGCCACGGCCAGCGCTTTGGCGGCTTCGGCGGGTTCGGGTTTGGCTTCGCGATCCAGCACGCGGGCGACGTATTCTTCGCGATCAAGCCTGGCGACGAGTTTGTTGTTGAGCAGAAAAAGTTCGCCATCGCTGTGGATATCCAGCGCGTTGCCGTTAGCGAATTCGACGCGGTAATCGCCTTGTAACGGGCCGGAAGTTACCCGGCGCTCGCCAGCCGAAACACGCGCAACCGGATAGCGCGAAAACAAACCGACCTCAACACAACGGCCCGTCTCTGCTGGCCAGGCAGTTGGCAACACCGTCGCCAGTGCCTGACCGTAGTGCCGTAAAACCATCTGACTGGTGCCACGTCCTCCCGCCCAAACCGGCGAGCCATCCACAGTCCAACCGGCGAATCCGCCCTGTCGCGATTGCGGATCCTCATCGCCGAGCCAGCTCCAGGTTTTCACCCGCAAGCGCCCGCCCAATTCACCCACGACGTTGCCATCGGCAGCATTCAGAACGACATCAAGCAACACGCGGCGTATCTGGTCTTGAGCTGGCAGCCAAGACAAAACGCCCAATAACTCGCTTACGGAAACGCGTTGAGTCGGTTGCACCGAAGGCAGATCGAGCAACCACGACGGTGCCTGCCGCGTCTGCCAATACGCTCGCCAATCAGCAGAAGAAATCCCCAATCGCGCAGGCTCAAAATATAACCCACACGATTTCACCAACGCCTGATCACGTTCGATCTTGCCGCCTGCGCTGCAGCAATAAACTTCTTCTTTCGACTGCCCGCGACATTCATAAGCAGGCTCGCGAGCGCCGGTATCCACCAGCCACGCGTAAACAAACAACTTCCACAGACTGCCCAGCGGCGCATCCAGCGAAGACGGTAACGGCTCGCGAGCGATCAGTTGCGTCTGACTTAACGACAACAACTCACCCTTATAGGCCAGCCGCAAAGGCTCATCCTGCGCTGTTGCCAGCGCAGGAATCACACACAACATCAGCCACAGCAGCGGCCGTTTCATGTCAGTTGACCGTGACCTGACCGAGGGCGGCTTTCGCTTCCTGAGCCTGATGCTGCGGCGCGTAGACCTGAGTGAAACGCACCGGCGGCAAATTGAACTGGCCCTTCTGCGAGAAACGCACCAGATGGCGCAGACGCAATTCACCGCTCAGCGCATCCACCGGCACCGCGTAGGCCAGTTGCCCCGGCTCGAAACGCGCCTTCTCCAGTGCGGTCGGCTCAGTGCCGTCCTTGCCCTGCAACTTGATTCCCCACGTCGTGCGCTCGACATCGGCGCCCGGTGGTAGAGGCACTTCGAGCATGCCGTAGCGCAGCGGTTTCGGTGCTTTGCTGGTGAGGATCACTTCGTCCAGATACAGGCTGTCGCTGGACAGCGGCTTGGTGCCGACCGGTTCCAGTTTGAAGGTGAACGCTTCATCGCCCGGCACCAGTCGCGACAGGCGACGGGTGATAGTCACGGCCATTGGATCGATGGCTGGCTGTTGAGTCTGGAAGCTCAACGCCGCACGCAAAGGACGCTCCTGAGTGCCAGAAACCGTCAACACGCTCGGCACCGGCGTCGCACCCTGCCACGTCCAGAACATCTCGCCACTGGCACCGTAGTTTTTCTTCCAGCCTTCACCCGGCGTCAGCGCGATGGTCGGCGAAGCCTGGGCGATGCTGCGTTGCAGCCAGGTCAGCGCCAGCGCACGTTCCAGCGTCGATTGTTGCGGCAACAGACGTTGCAACAAAGCCTGCGCGCGAGCCTGATCGAACGGTTGCAGCGACAGGTTCAGCGCTTCGACAAACGGCTGCGAACTGACCGAAAGACGCTGTTGCGCAGCGCCCAGCTGACGATTGAATGCGTCAGGCAACGCGACTTTCGATTGGGTGGCCAATGCTGCGGTCAATACCCGCGCGGCTGCCAGACCGAGCGCCGAATCCGGATCGCTCATCACCAGACTGTCTGCGCCATCGTCCATCAGGGTTTCGGCATTGCCTTCACCGGCCTTGGCCAGATCTTCCATCAACCCTGTCAACAGCGTGTTCACCGGCAAATGCATCTGCTTGGCGAACGACAGAATCAGCGCCCGTTGCAGCAACGGCGTGTTCGGTGCCTGCTTGGCGTAAACCTCCAACACTCGCTGCCAATGCTCCGGCGGCAGAGTCAGATCCAGTACCTGGCTGGCGTTCCAGTCGGCGTAGTAGGCGTACGCGGTGAGGAACGCATCCGGCTCACCGTCGTAGCCCCACCAGGTGAAGCTCGCCGACGGCCCGGCCATTTGCACCAGACGCAGACGGCTGTTTTGCATGATCAGGCGCAGGCGATCGCGGATCTGCGGGCTCGATGCCAGCGACGGATAGGCGATGCTCAGCGGCAGCAAACGGCTGGCAGTCTGCTCGACGCCGCCGTACGGATAGCTGAGCAGATCATCGAGGGCAGAACGGAACAACGCTTGCGGACTGTCATCCAGACGCAGGCGAATGTCGGCTGCGTCCGCCGGCAAGCTTAGCGCTGTGTCGCCGCTGGCCACGTCGAGGCTTTGTGTTTGCGTCACTTGCCAGCCATCACCGGTTGCGCTCAAGCGTACGGCCAAGGCATCAGCAGTTTTGCCGTCTTGCACCAGCTCCGCCGTCCACTCTCCAGAGGCCAAGGCGAACGCCGGCAGCGGCAGGTAGTTGATGCCGTTGTTGAGAGTGACCGGCAAGCGTTGTTCGGTGCCGGCGTAGTGGGTGACCAGCTCAGCCTTGACCGGTTTCTCGGCCTGGCTGAACGCGAAAATACCGAGCTGCGGCTGATCGCCCTTACGGAATTTGCTCGGCCCGCTCCACTTCAGGTACAGCGGTTTTTCCGAGCGGACGAATTGCTTCTTCTGCCCGACCTGACCGTCATCAGCAATCGCCCGCGCAGTGATGCGCCAGCGGGTCAGCGAGTCGGGCATCTTGAAGGTGAACCGGGTTTTGCCGTCGGTACCAGTCAACAACTCCGGTTGCCATGCGGCGGTGTCGACATCTTCACGACGTGGTCGCTCCAGCACTTTTACCCCGCGTTCGCTGCGGTTGGCTTTGCCTGGCGCACCGGGACTACCCGGCAACGCCACGTCATAACTGATGAACGACAGGCTAGCGCTGGTACGAACGTTATTGCGCCGTGGATGGTAGAAGAACTGGTCGATGGTCGGCGCGACTTCCGGTTGCAGCGCGTAGACCATTTCGTCGACAACGCTGACCGTCAGATGCGCCGGAACCGCTTTGCCGGCGAACTGCGTGGTGAGGTCGACCGTCACCGTATCGCCCGGCAGATACACCTGTTTGTCGGTGCTGATCGCCACGTCGATTTGCGGCGCGATCACCTTGATCCCTGCATTCTGGAAGCTGTATTGCCCGCCCTTGGTGTACAGCACGGAGAAGGTCAGGTTCGGCGCAAAATTGTCCTTGACCGGGATGCGCGCGCGGTATTGGGTGTCGCTGAGTTTCTCCAGTTTTAACCAGTCGCCGCCCTTGGCCAGCAGCGCGGTGGCTTCGACTTTGTCGCGTTCCAGCGACAATACTGCATCGCTGACCGGCTCTGGGAAAGTGATCAGCGCCAGCGCTTCATCGCCGGCCTTGTACTCGGGTTTGTCGAGGACGATTTCCACGGTGCCCGGCACGGCTTTGACGCCATCGCCGGTGACCGCATGACCGGTGGCGCCGAGGACGCGACCGTGTTGATCTTTCAATGTCAGGTTGTAAGTGCCCGGACGTTCGAAGGCCAGACTGAAGCCTTTGTCAGTCGTCGCGAGTTTGCCTTCGCCGGTACTCTGGTCCTCCAGACGCACCCAGCCATAAGTGCTCGGGGTGACTGATTTGCTCTGCTCTGTACCGCCCTCGTTGGCATAGCTGAACGCGACTTTTTCACCGACCGCACTGAAGCGTTGCGGCGCGCTCATGCGGAAACTTGCGGCGCCCCGATCAATGAGGATTTCCTTGGTGGTCTTGACCCGATACGCCGCGCCATCGCTGGCGAAAACGCTGAGCATGTAGCGGCTCGGTTTGTCGGCAGCCGGTAGGTCGAGGGTCGCATTGCCCTTGCTGTCGGTGGTCAGTTCGGTGCTGGTCAGTTCCACCGGGAATTGCCCGAGGTATTGCAGCTCGTTATCGACCATCGACAGTTGTTGCGCGCGCAGGCTGAGGGTCAACTTGGCGTTGGCCACCGGTTTGCCGTCCGGGTACAGCAGCACCAGACTGCCCTTGACCGGCTCGCCGGTGCGGTAATCCTGCTTGGCCAGATTCAGCGAAATCTCAAAGTGCGGCTTGATGTATTCGGCTACGCGGAAGGCGCTGCTGTAGGCCTGATCCTTGTAGTTGAAGCGAATTTCATAACCGCCCGCCACCGCGTTGTCCGGCAACTGGAAACGGCCCTGAGTGCCAGCCTTCGAATCGAGCTTCAGGTCGAGCCGTTGCAGTTCGGTGCCCGTGGCGTCGAGCACGCTGACGGAGACGTCCGCCGCGCCCGGCAACACCGAGTCCCGCGCATTCTTGAACTCGCGACCGACAATTTTCAGCGAAACCCAATCCCCCGGGCGATACAGCGGCCGGTCAGTGAAGGCATAGAGTTTGGTGTCGTAGATTTCACTGTCGTAATAGAAGTTTTCCGAGACGAAAACACCGCCCTCTTCGTCCTCGCTGATGACGAACGAACGCTCGGGGCTGACGTGTTTCAGGCGCAGTAAACCATCGGCATCGGTGGCGCCACTGCTCATCACGCCGAGGCCGTCGGTCCACAGTACATTGACCTTCGGCACCGAACTGCCTTCGTGTTTGCGCGCAGCCCAGACCAGCAATTCGTCACCGGCAATCTTGCTCACTGCCACGGTGTTGGAAACGAAGACCATGGTGGTCGCGCGGTACTTGCCGATCAGCGCTTCGACCAGATAAAGACCCGGTTTCAACTGCCCCAGCGGAATGTAAACGTTGCCCGGTGCGACGCTGACAAAGTCGCTGGAAGACCCGGCCAGATTGACCCCGGACGGAGGCTGGATCGGCTTGGCCTGCCACAGCGGGTAACGGAACTGGCTGACCACCGGCAAACCCGGAATTAACGCAAATTGCGGCTGCGCGTCATACGGTGTCGGCGCGACGATAGCGTTGCCCATCTTCAGCTCCGGCACTTCCTCAGTGACCTGTTTGCGCGACTCATAGGAGAACGCGCGCTGCATCACCCGACGGGATTTGCGGTACCAGTTGTCCCACAGATACGCGACTGTATTGGACAAGCCTTCGCCCTTGAACTGACCGTCGCTGGCCACGCGATGCAGGTTCTTCTGGCGCTTGAGAAAGTCCAGCGGCTTGTCGATCCGGTACACGCGAATGTCGGCCCCGCCGTATGGTTCCATGCGGAAACGGCGATAGTCACGGCCCGGCGCTTCGAGGCGAACCATGGCCTGTTCGTCGGCGGCGAAACTGCTGTCGGCGAGGAGGAAAAAGCTTTCACCGGACACCGGCGTGTAGCCGCTCGGTTCAACAGTGTCTTCGGCATTCACCGCCGAAAAAGGCAGGGCTAATACCAACATTAGAGGCAGTAAACGCAGCATGCGGGCACCGGTCATTGGGAGAGAAAGTTCAGTCGATAGACGCCGATGAAGTTGGGGTTGGCTGCGTCGGGTATCCATCGGGTGTCCTTCCATGTCATGAGTTGCTGCAGGCTTGCCGAACGCATGCCGTTGTCAGTCGGGGTGGTGGTGCCGGTGTGATAGGCGATGTAGCGGCCCATCCAGATCATCAGGTGCTGGTCGTCGCCCTGATCGAAAAACATCAGGTCACCGGGCCGCGCCTGCGAGACGTCGCGGCCGACCAGATGACTGTTGAACTGAATCAGTTTGATCGCATTGACGTACGGCCCGATCTTGCCGCCGCCCTGTTGCCATTGTTGGGCGAGCTTGCGCTGATCGTCGCTCAGCGACAGTTCTGGCGGCAGGTAGCGATTGGACAGGCCATTACTGCGCAGCCATTTATCGTCGTGGACTTTCAGCGCTTCGTTGGCCGCGAAGCGCACCAGCCCGGCGCAGTCCTGTTGATACCAGCGCGGGCTCGGGCCCTGGCTCAGTTGCTCTTGGGCGATGCGCACAAACCAGGCACGAAAGACCTGGGATTGCGCAGGATCGAGCGCAGGCGTTTCGACGGCTCGGGCAGCCGCGCTCAGTAGCAGCGCGAGCAAGCCGAGGCTGCGGATCAGTGCCGTCACAGCGCTTTCCATTCCAGCGGCAGCCATTGCCAATGGCCGTCAGGCTCGCTGCCTTCAGGCAGGGTCAGGGCATATTTGCCGTAGCCACCGAGGGTGCGCAGTTTCGGAATCAGGTAGGTTTGCGCGGCGTTGTAGAACACCGGCTCCATGTCTTGCGGCAGGCTATCGAGGGTTTCCCGCTGCATCAGTTGCGCCATCGAATCCGGGCCGAAGTAGATCGGCATCAGCACGTCTTTGGGCAACACATCGGCCATCGGCGGGAAGCGTTTGTCCAGCGTGCCGAGGGCTTTGTCGACCAGTTTGTCGTCGAGGGAAAACAGCAACGTCGAACCGTGACGGGCGAGGCTGACTTTCATGAAAGCCTTGCCGCTGATTGCATCCGGATTCTCTGCGTCCTTGGCCGCGTATGGACCGAAGTTGGAGCTGACCTGTCGCTGCCAGACGTGGCTCTGGCCTTCCTGCTTCTCCACCACCGGGAATACTTTCTCTTCAACGTTGGACTCGAAGGCGCCGACCATCGAACCGAACAGTTTGCCTAGATCGCCGTCGAGCTTGCTGCTGTCCTCGTCCTTCAGACTGGCCACCAGCAATGGCGTGTACAAACGCGAATCGGCATACCAGCATAAGCCCGCCGCGCCGGCCACATGTTCGGTAAGTGTCTGCGCCACAGCTTCTTCGGCGCCGAGTTTTACCAGTAACGGTTTCTGCGGTTCGGCGGCCACCGGCAACGTCACGCAGGCACTGGCGCCCAGCGGCATGGCTTGCCAGACCGGTTTGAAATCGAAGTCCGGTTGGTTCTCCAGTTCGTCCATGGCGAGGTAGCTGTGCCAGCCCTTGTCGTCCATGTCGAAACGCAGGCCGGCGAAGTTCGGGATGAAGCGCTGGTAACCCATGGCGAGGACGCTGGAGTTCACCGACAGGCGTTGTTTGGTTTCCGGAGTTTTCGCCGGCAGACCAAAAGCCTCGGGGAACAGTTTTTCGCCACTGAGCAATGCCGCGAGCGCTTGTGGCGATACGTGCCCCGACTCTTCAGACACGCCGCTCTCCGGGTCGTAATACTTGGCCGGATTGGACAGCACTACCAGTTTGTCACCGTGGGAGGCGAACAGCAGGGATTTGCTGGCGTTGTAGCTGAGCTGATAAAGCGGTACCTCTTCGCTGCCGACTTTCAGGTTGCCGAACACGCTGAGCTGCGTGTCATCCAGTGCCACCTTCGCCAGCGGCTCGAGCAATTTCGCCAACCCGCCGCGATCCATCACCAACAGGAAATCCTTCAGCCGACCATCGGCGCCACGCCACAGCGCGACATCGGCTGGCTGATCGAAAAGCTGTTCGATCAGGCTGTCCTGCAACTTCAGGTCATGCTCGTAAACGATCCGGCGCAGACTGCCGATCAGGCCCAGGCGATCGGCGTGGGTTTCGTAATAGAAGACGAAATCTTCGGTGAGCGTGGCCTTGAGGAACGGCACCGTCAGCAAGTCTTTGGGCAACTGGCTCAGCGAGCGGGTTTCCAGCAATGCATCCGGGCGGCTCAGGCCGAGTCTGTCACTGGCAAGCTCCACCGCCGGCGCTTTGGGCTTGAGCAGCAGCCAGCCAAAACCGCCCGCCACGCCGGCCACCAGGCACAGCCCGACCAGCAGCAACGGCCAGCGCCGGGAGGGTTTGCCGGCAGGTGTTTCGGCAGCCGGGGTAACAGTGTTATCGCTCATCTTCACGCTCATTCCCAAAGCTCACGATGTCATCCATGGCGGGATGCTTAATAGTTGAAAGTCTTGACCAGCAGCAGATCACCGATTGCCCGCAGGGGCACGATGAAGGTCTCACGTTTTTCGTCGACGGTGTTTTCGTTGAGCACCAGCGTGATTTGCGAGGTAATCACCTCGTTCTGGTTGCTGGTCCCCTCGAAGTTATAGCCGCCGTTGCCGAAGTTGCCCCAATAGTTGACGTAAACCAGATAGGTGCCGTGCAGCGGCGCGGTCATGGTGAACATCTCCGGGCCGGGGCCATCGACGCCGTCGGGGTCGAGGCCACCGCCATTGCTCAATGCCGGCCGCGCCCAGAACGCATGCTGGCCATCGGGCGTGACAATGTGCAGATCAAGCTCAGCCTTCGGATCGTCCCATCCCAAGACAAGACGAATTCGCGCCGGTGTGCGCAAATTATTTGCTTCATAAAATTGCACGCGTTTGAGCGACTGGCCCTCGGCGCTGATCACCTCGACGCTGTTGGACCCGGCGCCAAACGCGTACGGCCGAGCGAAACGGCCCTGATCGTCGGTATACAAATTCAAAGGATTGCCATTGACGGCGAGGCTGTGCGGCGGGCGCATGTGGCCGATGGCCTTGAGCTGGCCCTGGATCATCGTGCGATTGCGCTGGATGCCGCGATCGATCGGCGGCGTGGGATAAGCGACTTGCGGGTTTTCCGTGCGATCGAGCAACCCGTGATAGCGCCAGCCACCCACCGGTTCCGAAAGTTCGGCACTCGGCGGCGCAGCAAGCAGCGCAGGCGCCCAGACCAAGCCGATCAGCAACAAAAGTAATGAACGCATGTGATGCCTCCTGCCATGCCTGAACGAAACCTTGCACCCGATCCTCGGTACTTCACAGCAGTTGAAACTGCGTTTCGTCTGAAAGACCCGTGACTGTCGGGTCGTAGAAGGCGCGAAGATTAGCTATTCGGCGGTTTTTTAACAATCGGATACATATGCTATGGCGTAGGAAACCTGCCTTTTGAAGGTAGTGAGCCGGATAACCCTGAATCACCACAAATCCTGTGGCGAGGGGATTTATCCCCGTTGGGCTGCGCAGCAGCCCCAAAAGTTAAGAACGCCTATCTTCAGGTCTACCGAGTCAGCATTGATTACGACTGCTGCGCAGCCGATCGGGGATAAATCCCCTCGCCACAAGGGATCTTTGTTCTTGCGGGCATCGCCCCGTTCATTTGCCCATAAACCCCCTATCTGCTAGTGTCGCGCCGGTTTAACGTCAACCGGAAACTGCCGCCATGGCCCGCAAAAAAGCTGCACTGGATTTCGAACAGTCCCTCGCCGACCTGCAAACACTGGTCGAGCGTCTGGAGAACGGTGAATTGTCGCTGGAAGACTCGCTGACCGCTTTCGAGCAGGGCATCGGGCTGACCCGTGATTGCCAGGCAGCGTTGGCTCAGGCCGAGCAGAAGGTGCAGGTGCTGCTGGAGCGCGATGGCGAACTCGCCGAGGAACCCTTCGACGCGGAACAGCCAGAATGATTGCAGCGTATTCGGCGACCAGCCAGGCCCGAGTCAACGCGGCTTTGGAAACCCTGTTCAACGCCCCGCTGCCGGAGCTGGCACGCCTTTACGAGGCCATGCGCTACAGCGTGATGAACGGCGGCAAACGCGTGCGTCCGCTGTTGGCCTACGCCGCGTGCGAAGCGCTCGGCGGCAAGCCTGAGCAGGCTAACGGTGCGGCCTGCGCGGTTGAGCTGATCCACGCTTACTCGCTGGTGCACGACGATTTGCCGGCGATGGACGACGACGATCTGCGTCGCGGCCAGCCAACCACTCACAAGAAATTCGATGAAGCTTGCGCGATTCTCGCCGGTGACGGCTTGCAGAGTCTGGCGTTCAGCGCCTTGCTCGATCCGCGCCTGAGCGACCTGAGCGCCGACATCCGCTTGCAGATGGTCAGTTCCCTCGCACTGGCCGCAGGCCCGGCAGGCATGGTTGGCGGTCAAGCCATCGACCTCGGCTCGGTCGGTTTGAAGCTCGATCAAAAAGCCCTGGAACAAATGCACCGGCACAAGACCGGTGCGCTGATCGAAGTCAGCGTCAAACTCGGCGCCCTGGCCAGTGGCCGTGCCGAGCCAGACGAATTGCAATCTTTGCAGACTTACGCACAAGCCATCGGCCTCGCCTTCCAGGTGCAGGACGATATTCTCGACGTCGAAAGCGACACCGAAACCCTCGGCAAACGCCAGGGCGCCGACATCGCCCGAGACAAGCCGACCTACCCGGCGCTGCTCGGCCTGGACGCGGCCAAGGCCTATGCGCTGGAGCTGCGCGATCAGGCCCTGCATGCCCTGCGACCGTTTGACGCGGCGGCCGAGCCGTTGCGCGAGCTGGCCCGGTATATCGTCGAGCGCCGCAGCTGACGGCGAATCGGCCAAAAAAGATCAACGCGTGGGCAGTGGGCGATGCATCAGGTAAACTGCCGCATCTTTTATACCTATAACGATTCGCCTGATGCCCACGACGTTTCATGAGATTCCCCGCAAGCGCCCGACCACGCCCCTGCTCGACCGTGC
>NZ_JBIWAL010000006.1:152193-164888 GCF_044760045.1 Pseudomonas sp. NPDC098747
CTGGGCGTCATCGAGCTGACCATCGCGTTGCATTACGTCTTCGACACCCCGGACGACCGGCTGGTGTGGGACGTTGGTCATCAGGCGTATCCGCACAAGATCCTCACCGGTCGCCGTGAGCGCATGGAATCGCTGCGCCAGAAGGACGGCATCGCCGCTTTCCCGCGTCGCGCCGAGAGCGAGTACGACACCTTTGGCGTCGGCCACTCCAGCACGTCGATCAGTGCAGCGCTGGGCATGGCAATTGCCGCCCGCCTGCAAAACAGTGATCGCAAGGCGATTGCCGTGATCGGCGACGGCGCATTGACCGCCGGCATGGCCTTTGAGGCGTTGAACCACGCGCCGGAAGTCAACGCCAACATGTTGGTGATCCTCAACGACAACGACATGTCGATCTCGCGCAACGTCGGCGGCCTGTCGAATTATCTGGCGAAGATTCTTTCCAGCCGTACTTACGCGAGCATGCGCGAAGGCAGCAAAAAAGTGCTGTCGCGCCTGCCCGGCGCCTGGGAAATCGCCCGTCGCACCGAAGAATACGCAAAAGGCATGTTGGTCCCCGGCACCCTGTTCGAAGAGCTGGGCTGGAACTACATTGGCCCGATTGACGGCCATGACCTGCCGACCCTGATCGCCACGCTGCGCAATATGCGTGACCTGAAGGGCCCGCAGTTTCTGCACGTCGTCACCAAGAAAGGCAAAGGCTTCGCCCCGGCGGAAGTCGACCCGATCGGTTACCACGCCATCACCAAACTCGAACCTGTCGACGCTCCGGCCGCTGCGCCGAAAAAGGCCGGCGGACCGAAGTATTCGGCGGTGTTCGGCGAATGGCTGTGCGACATGGCGGTTGCTGATCCGCGACTGGTCGGGATTACCCCGGCGATGAAGGAAGGCTCGGATCTGGTGGCGTTCAGCGAACGCTTCCCGCTGCGCTATTTCGACGTGGCGATTGCCGAGCAACACGCGGTGACGTTCGCCGCCGGCATGGCCTGCGAAGGCGCGAAACCGGTGGTGGCGATCTACTCGACGTTCCTTCAGCGCGGCTACGATCAGCTTGTTCACGATGTGGCGGTGCAGAACCTCGACGTGCTGTTCGCCATTGACCGCGCAGGTCTGGTCGGCGAAGACGGCCCGACCCACGCCGGCAGCTTCGACCTGTCGTACCTGCGTTGCATCCCGGGCATGGTCATCATGACCCCGAGCGATGAAAACGAACTGCGCAAAATGCTCACCACCGGTCACCTGTATAACGGCCCGGCGGCAGTGCGTTATCCGCGCGGCAACGGCCCGAATGCCGCAATCGATAAAGACCTCGAACCGATCGAAATCGGCAAAGGCATCGTCCGTCGTCAGGGCAACAAAGTCGCCCTGCTGGTGTTCGGTGTGCAACTGGCCGAGGCGCTGAAAGTCGCCGAGAAGCTGGACGCTACCGTGGTCGACATGCGTTTCGTCAAACCGCTGGATGAAGCATTGGTGCGTGAGATTGCCGGCAGCCACGAGCTGCTGGTCACCATCGAAGAGAACGCGATCATGGGCGGCGCCGGTGGCGCGGTCAGCGAATTTCTCGCCCGCGAGAATATCCTCAAGTCGATGCTGCACCTGGGCTTGCCCGATGTTTACGTCGAGCACGCGAAGCCTGCGCAGATGCTGGCCGAGTGCGGGCTGGATGAGACCGGGATTGAAGCGTCGATTCGTGAGCGTCTGGAACTGTTGAACAAGTAAAAGCAAGACCTGCACAAAACCCTGTGGGAGCGAGCTTGCTCGTGAAAGCGGCCTGTCAGTCGATTTATTTTTGACTGACACACTGCATTCGCGAGCAAGCTCGCTCCCACAGTGGTTTGTGGACCTATCAAATTTGTGTACACCTGAAACATCACGGATTGCCATGAAACTCTCGCGCCTCGCTCTGCCCTTTCTTCTGCTGCCGACCGCCAGCGCTGTCGCCGACACCTTCGAGCGCGATCAAGCGCTGAAACTGCCGGATGTTTTGATCAGCGCCAACCGTCAAGTCGAAGCGCGCAATGACAGCAGTGCCGCCAACACCGTGTTTACCCGTGAAGACATCGACCGCCTGCAACCGAGCGATGTGCCGGACCTGCTGCGTCGCGTGCCGGGCGTGCAAGTGGCGCAAGCAGGCGGACGCGGCAGCTTGCCCGGGGTCTATATCCGCGGCACACAGTCGGCGCAAAGTCTGGTGTTGGTCGACGGCCAGCGCATCGGCAGCTCCACTTCCGGCGACAGCAATCTGCAGCACCTGAACATCGAGCAGATCGAGCGCGTGGAAGTGCTGCGCGGTTCGCGCTCGGTGATCTACGGCAGCGATGCGATTGGCGGGGTGATTCAGATTTTTACCCGCCGAGGGACTGAGCAAGGCTTGCAGCCACGGATGCATGTCGGCTTCGGTAGTAATCAGACCTGGGAACGCAGCCTCGGCCTGTCCGGTGGCGACGACAAAACCCGTTTCAACCTCGGCGCCAGCCTGGATGAAACCGCCGGGATCGACCGTACTCATGAGTCGTATCCGAGCGACGGCGATCACGACGCCTACCGCAACAAGTCCGTCAGCCTGAGCCTCAGCCATGCGCTGACTGACGACGTCGAAGTCGGAGCCAACCTGCTGGATAACCGTGGCAAGAGCGAGTTCGACAACCCGTTCGGCCGCTTCGACATGACCACGTTCGAATCGGTCCAGCAGCAGCCCTACAGCGATTTCAATGTCAGCAGCGTCAGCAGTTACGTCGATGCCAAGGTAAACGACATCTGGAAAACCCGCGTCGAATTCGGCCATACCGAGAACCGCGAAAAGACTCTGGATAAGCTCAGCAACGAGCGCACGGTGTTCAACACCTACCGCGATTCGGTGAACTGGCAGAACGACCTGACCCTGGATGCGCGCAACAGTCTGATCCTCGGCGGCGACTGGTACGAAGACCGGGTCAATAGCAGCACCGCGTTCGACAAGGACAGCCGCTGGAACCGTGCGGCGTTCATCCAGCATCGGTATCAGGCCGACAGTTTCTCCACCGAACTCGGTCTACGTCATGACGATAACCAACAGTTTGGCGGCCAAAACACCTGGAGCGGCACGTTCACCCTGCCGCTCGATCCGGACAACGATCTGTTGCTCAGCTACAGCGAAGGCTTCCGTGCGCCGACCTTCAATGACCTGTACTACCCGGATTTCAGCAACCCGAACCTGAAACCGGAAACCTCCAAAAGCTACGAGCTGCAATGGCGCAGCCAGTTAAGCGACAGCACGCGCCTCGAAGCGTCGCTGTACCGCACGGATCTTGAAGACGCGATCATTTTTGGTAGCAACTCACGGCCGGAAAACGTGGCGTCGGCGCGCATCAACGGCTTCGAAGCGGCGCTGAAGCAGGAACTGTTCGGCTGGCAGAGCAACCTTGGCGTGGCGATCATCGACCCGCGTGACCGTGATACCGGCCACACCTTGGCTCGGCGTGCGCGGCGGACGTTGAGTTGGGATCTGGATCGGCAGTTTGATCGTCTCAGCCTCGGCGCCAGTTGGCAGGCGGTGAGCAGCAGTTATGACGACCTGAACAACAATCAACCGCTAAGCGGCTATGCGCTGTTCGGCTTGCGCAGCAGTTGGGCGCTGAACCGTGAGATCAAGTTGGATCTTAAGGTGGATAACCTGCTGGACAAGGGCTACAGCCGGGCGAACTACAGCTATGACGGTAGCCAGTACGGTTATCGCGAGGAAGGTCGGGCGTGGATGTTTGGGGTGACGTGGACCCCACAACTCTAAGATCATCCTCGATCCACTGTGGCGAGGGGATTCATCCCCGTTCGGCTGCGCAGCAGTCGTAAAACCGGTGAACTCGGTCTATCTGAAATGCCTGAGATCCTGGGGCTGCTGCGCAGCCCAACGGGGATAAATCCCCTCGCCACAGGTTATCGGTGGGGCTGGATGAGGTGGCAGAGCTTGGCGGTGGCGTCGATCATCTGGCCGCTCGGGCGTTCCAGACCTTTGTCGGTGACCATCAGCAATGCCCCCTGCTTGACAGCAGCCACCTGCGGCCACGCCCTCCACGCATCCAACTGCACCTGATCACTCGCCAGAATAACCTCGGGATCTCGCTGCAATACCGCTTCGATGCTGACTTGCGGCGCAGGCAGACTCAAGTCGGCGAACACATTACGCGAGCCGCACACCTCAAGCGCATCGCTGATGATCTGCCCCCCGCCGACGGTATACAGCGGTTTGTCCCACACCTGATAGAACACCTTTAGCGGCACGTCCCGGTGATAACGCTGGCGCAGGTCGTCGAGTTTCTTGCGCAGATTCGCCGCCAGCTTTATCCCACGCTCGGGCCGGCCCAGTTGCCCGGCGATGGCTTCGATCTGCGCAGAAAGCTGTTCAAGACTGTGCGGTTCGGCGACATAAGTGGGGATGTTCAGCCGCTTGAGCTGATCGCGCTGAGCCGGCCCGACACTGCCGGGCCAGAGCAACAACAGATCAGGTTTGAGACTGAGCAAACGCTCCATGTCGAGTTGGCCATAGCGACCCACCGAGGGAAGATTCGCAATCGCAGCAGGCCGCTCGCCCGCATCCAGCACGCCGACCAGCAGGTCGGCGGAATCCAGTTCAACGACGATTTCAGAAAGAGAAGGCGCAAGGCTGACCACGCGCAGAGCGGCGAATGCAGGGCCACTGATGGCCAGCAGCAGAACCGCCAGCCAGAGATGGCGCATCAGCCGAGTTGACGCGGGATGCGGTAGAGGTAAAACAGCACGACGGTGGACAGCGCCAGCAACATCAGCGGGATGGCTTCAAGGCCGACAAAGACCGCCAGTGCACCGATCCACGCGGGTAACGCGGCCGCGAGAAATGCCGCTCGGCGGCTTGCCGCGAGGGCGATCCAGGCTGCCGGTTCATCCGCAGTATCGAGGGCTTTTTGCGTGGCGATCAGCGCATGTTTGTAGCGGCCAAAAAACTTCAGGCTGACGAACATCGACGCGACACCGGCGATGAACAGCGGCATCGCCAGCACCGGCAGAATCGCCTCGCCCTGACCGAACAGCGCATTGAGGACAAACAGCGGCACCAGCGCCAGCATCAGGTATTTCCACCAGTCGACTGACAGACGACGCCGCACCTGACCGCGGGTCACGCCCGGTCTACCTCGCCCTGATGCTCATTGCCCATCATGTGATCGAGCTTGCTGGCCTTGGTCGCCAGATAGAGTTTGTTGTGCGGGTTGTGACCGGTGTGCAGCGGCACGCGCTCGGCGACGTCGATGCCCATGTCGGTCAAGGCTTTGACCTTGCGCGGGTTGTTGGTCATCAGACGCAGGGCTTTCACGCCCAGATGTTCGAGCATCGGCAGGCACATGGCGTAGTCGCGCTGGTCGGCGGCAAATCCCAGGCGTTCGTTGGCTTCAACGGTATCGGCGCCGCCATCCTGCAACTCGTAGGCGCGGATCTTGTTCAACAGACCAATACCGCGACCTTCCTGGCGCAGGTACAGCAACACGCCACGCCCTTCGCGGGCGATGGCTTTTAGCGCGCCCTCAAGCTGCGAACCGCAGTCGCAGCGCTGGCTGAACAAGGCGTCGCCCGTCAAGCATTCGGAGTGCAATCGACCGAGCACCGGGGCACCGTCGGCGAAATCACCCAGGCTCAGCACGACATGCTCGCGGCCGGTGGCTTCATCGAGAAAACCGTGCATGGTGAATTGCGCAAAAGGCGTTGGCAGCTTGGAAGCGGCGACAAAAACGACAGGCACCGGTGTGCTCCTGATCTAAAAAAAGTCTGAAGATTCGCTGGGCGGCATTGTAACAGCAGGTTCTTGCAGACGCTTAGGCTGAATTATCGGGCATAACGATCAAAAAGTTTGATGACTCCCCCGGACAGCGCGGCGACTTGATTACCTGTGGGAGCGAGCTTGCTCGCGAATGCGTTGCATCAGCCACCACATCCTTACTGACCCACCGCTTTCGCGAGCAAGCTCGCTCCCACAGGGTTTGGGGGCCCGACTCTAATTTGAGTCAAACGGATACGGTTGCTTCCACTTCTCGAAAATCGGTTTCAACTCGCCGCTTTTGACCAATTGATCCATGCGCCGGTCAAACAGCGCCATCAATGTGCGGGCCTGGGGGGTATTGGCGAAGCACAGGTACAGCGGTAACTCAGCGAGATGGGTCGTGCGAAATTGCGATGGATCCCTCGCCCGACTGAGCACGTAATTGATTTCAGTCAGCGCGTCGATGTAATAGTCGGCGCGGTTGTGGGTCAGCATCGACAAGATCCCCGTGCGTCGGAGGACTTCGTTAAAGCTGCGCACATTGGGCAGGTAGCTTTGGTAGTCGTAGCCGCGCACCCAGGCCAGTCGATAGCTGCCCAGAGTTTCCAGCGTTGGCGCCGGGTTGCTGGCAAGGCCCAGCGCATAGACGTGATCGGTATCGAAATTCCAGCGCGGATAGAGCAGATCACTGAACTCTTCGTGATACGAGCCCACGCAAGCATCGACTTCAGCACGCTGCGCCAGCCCTACAGAACGCGTATAGGGTTCGCTGCGAATATCGAGTTTTACCCCGGCCGGCTCGAACACCTTGCGCAACACATCCCAGGCCAGACCATGGCCATCGGCAGCGGTGTAGTCTTCCCAGACTTCGCTGGCCAGATGGATGACCGAGGGCGTCGGCGCAGTTTCCTGCGCACTGGCGACAGTGCCCAGCACAGCCAAAACCACTCCTGCCAACCAGCGCCGAGCCATCCTTGGTTCCCTCATAACCCTGGAATCAGGCAAATATCCACACCAGTCCCTGCATCGCCAGCCAGGCGAACACACCGGCCAGCACGTCATCAAGCATGATGCCGACACCGCCGTGAACATGCCGGTCGATCCAGCGGATCGGCCACGGCTTGAGAATGTCGAAAAAGCGGAACACCAGGAAACCCGCGAGCAACCAGTACCAGCCTTCCGGCACCAGCCACAGGGTGATCCACATCCCGACCATTTCGTCCCAGACGATGCCTTCGTGGTCGTGCACGCGCAGATCGTCGGCCACCTTGCCGCACAGCCAGAAGCCAAACAGCATGGTGATGCCGAGCATCAGCCAGTAACCCCAGTCGGGCAACATCTGCCACAACGGGATAAAGGGTAGCGCAACGAGCGAACCCCACGTACCCGGCGCCTTGGGCAAAGTGCCCGAACCGAAGCCGAAGGCGAGGAAATGCCAAGGATTGCGCCAGACAGAAGGCGGGACGAATTCGGCCGGAACCTGTTTCGAGTGATCTGTCACGGTGACTCCTGAAAATGTTGATAACCCCGGATGTGCGGGGTGATGTCGTGCCCTTCGCGGTCCAGCAGCGCCACGCCCTGCCCCTCTGCCACACGACCGATCACATGGATTGGCCAACTGGCGGCCAGCAGCGCCGGCAACTCGACGGACGGTAGCGTGAAGGCCAGCACGTAATCATCGCCACCACTCAACGCCGCACGCTCGGCACCGCGCTGACCGAGAAACGCCACTAATGCATCCGACAGCGGTACACGCTCGCGTTCAATTTCAAGTCGCACCTTCGACGCCAATGCGATGTGCCCGCAATCGGCGAGCAACCCGTCGGAGATATCCAGCGCTGAAGTGGCTTTTCCGCGCAAGGCCTGCCCGAGCGCGAGTTGCGGTTGCGGCGACCAATAATGATCGAGCAGCGGCTGGGCAATGTCCGGCGCGGCATCGCGCTGGCCCAACACCAGCGGCAACGCGCCAGCCGCATTGCCCAGTTCACCGCCGACACACAGCAAATCACCCGGTTGCGCGCCGCTGCGGGTCAAGGCCAGCCCGGTCGGAACGCGACCGAATACGGTGACGGTCAGGCTCAACGGGCCGCGTGTGGTGTCGCCACCAACCAAAGCCACGCCGCAATTCTGCGCCATGCGGTTCAAACCATGGGCATAGGCTTGCAGCCAATCGGCGGTCACCGTAGGCACAGTCAGGGCAAGGGTAAACGCGATGGGCGTGGCGCCCATGGCGGCCAGATCGCTGACCGCGACGGCCAGCGAGCGCTGACCGAGCAAAAACGGATCGCAGGGATCGGCGAAATGCACGCCGGCCACTAGCGTATCGGTGGAAATTGCCAGTTGTTCCCCGGGGGGAACCGCCAGCAAGGCGCAGTCGTCGCCGATCCCGAGAGCAACGCCCTCGCCGCCCTGCGCACAAGGCGCGGCGGCGAAGAAATTGCGGATCAGCTCAAACTCGCCCATTGGGTATCAAGCGCGTATCAGCGCTTGAACGCCTTCACTTCAGCTTCACGCAGACGCGGGGCCAGCTTGTCGAGCACACCGTTGACGAACTTGTGGCCGTCGGTCGAACCGTAGACTTTCGCCAGTTCGATCCCTTCGTTGATCACCACGCGGTACGGCACGTCGACGCGCTTGAGCAGCTCCCAGGTGGACAGGCGCAGAACGCACAGCTCAACCGGGTCCAGCTCTTCGATGGTCAGGTCCAGGCACGGCGCCAACGCAGTGTCGATCTCGGTCTGGTTGGCCGGAACACCGTGCAGGATGTCGTGGAAGTAGCTGGCGTCGGCAAAGGTGAAATCGTTGTCGACGCGAAACTGCGCTTCGATTTCGTTCAGCGAAGTGCCGGCCAGAAGACGCTGGTACAGCGCTTGGGTCGCCAACTGACGGGCAGCGCGGCGCTTTTCGCTTTTCGAAGGCTTGCCGGCGTCCGCTGGACGTGGGTCGCGCGGGTTGAAACGATCGCTTTCGTCGCTAATCACTTGGCCTCCAACTGTGCCAGCAGGCTGACCATTTCCAGTGCGGACAGGGCAGCTTCAGCACCTTTGTTACCGGCCTTGGTGCCGGAGCGTTCGATGGCTTGCTCGATGGAATCAACGGTCAGGACGCCGAACGCAACCGGAACGCCGAACTCCATGGATACCTGGGCCAGGCCCTTGGTGCACTCGCCTGCCACGTATTCGAAGTGCGGAGTACCGCCACGAATGACCGCGCCGAGGGCGATGATTGCTGCGAACTCGCCTTTCTGAGCGACTTTCTGCGCAACCAGCGGGATTTCGAAGGCGCCAGGCGCGCGGATGATGGTGATGTCGCTTTCGCTCACGCCGTGGCGAACCAGGGCATCAACTGCACCGCTTACCAGGCTTTCAACAACGAAGCTGTTGAAACGGCCCACTACCAAAGCGTAGCGGCCTTTAGGGGCGATGAAGGTACCTTCGATGGTCTTCAGGGTCATTCGTTAGATCTCTTAAAGAGCCGGGACGCGTCTCGTACGCATCCCTCAGTGATATTAGCCACGAATACATGGTCGGAAATAACGCATTGCTGCTCGATCACACCCTGTGGCGAGGGGATTTATCCCCGTTGGGCTGCGCAGCAGCCCCTATTTTGGGACTGCTACGCAGTCCAACGGGGATAAATCCCCTTGCCACAATGGGTGTACACCAGCAATACGAATCTGCGGGTCATTATTCGGAGGGCACGTATTCTACAACTTCCAGATCGAAACCGGATATCGCATTAAATTTCATTGGCGCCGACATCAAGCGCATTTTGCGCACACCGAGGTCGCGCAGGATCTGCGAACCGGCACCGACGATGCTGTAAGTGGTCGGTTTTTTCACCACTGCCTGCTCACCGGTTTCACGGATATGCGCCAGCAACACGTCGCCATCGAGCGGGTGACCGAGCAACAGCACCACACCACTGCCCGCCTCGGCAACCGCAGCCATGGCGGCACGCAGGCTCCAGCGGCCCGGTTGTTTGACCATCAACAGATCGCGCAGCGGGTCCATGTTGTGCACGCGAACCAGCGTCGGTTCTTCAGCGCAAACAGTGCCCAGTGTCAGGGCCATGTGCACGTCGCCTTCCACGGAATCACGATAGGTCACCAGGTTGAATTGGCCCAGTTCGCTGTCCAGTGGCTGCTCGGCAATCCGCTGAACGGTACGTTCGTGGATCATCCGGTAGTGAATCAGGTCGGCGATGGTGCCGATCTTGATGTTGTGTTCAGCGGCGAACGCTTCCAGCTCGGTGCGACGGGACATGGTGCCGTCGTCGTTCATCACTTCGCAGATCACGCCGCTCGGCTCGAAACCGGCCATGCGCGCCAGGTCGCAAGCAGCTTCGGTGTGGCCAGCGCGAGCCAGGGTACCGCCAGCCTGAGCCATCAGCGGGAAGATGTGGCCAGGGCTGACGATGTCTTCAGCCTTGGCGTCTTTCGCGGCGGCAGCCTGCACGGTGCGTGCACGGTCAGCGGCGGAGATGCCGGTGGTCACGCCTTCGGCCGCTTCGATCGAAACGGTGAACTTGGTACCGAACCCGGAGCCGTTGCGTGGCGCCATCAGCGGCAGCTTCAACAGTTCGCAGCGCTCGCGGCTCATCGGCATGCAGATCAGGCCACGGGCGTGCTTGGCCATGAAGTTGATGTGTTCGGCCTTGCAGCACTCGGCGGCCATGATCAGGTCGCCTTCGTTCTCGCGGTCTTCGTCATCCATGAGGATGACCATCTTGCCTTGGCGGATGTCTTCAACCAGTTCTTCGATGCTATTGAGCGCCACAAGGCACCCCCTTCAGTCAGGAATTGAGGTAGCCGTTGGCGGCCAGAAAGCTTTCGGTAATCGTGCCACCAGCGCTCGGCTCTGCGGCCTTGTCGCCCAACAGCAGGCGCTCCAGATAACGCGCCAGCAAGTCGACCTCCAGATTCACCCGGCGACCCGGCTTGTACGAAGCCATGATGGTTTCGCTCAGGGTGTGCGGAATGATCGTCAGCATGAACTCGGCGCCATCGACTGCGTTCACGGTGAGGCTGGTGCCATCGACGGTGATCGAGCCTTTATGGGCGATGTACTTGGCCAGTTCTTTCGGTGCGCGGATGCGAAACTCCACCGCACGGGCATTATCGGCGCGGGAGACGATTTCGCCGACACCGTCGACGTGACCGCTGACCAGGTGACCACCCAGACGAGTGGTTGGGGTCAGGGCTTTTTCCAGATTGACCGGGCTGCCGCTTTTCAGGTCATTCATGGCGGTGCAGTCCAGCGTTTCGCGGCTGACGTCGGCGGCAAAGCCGTCGCCCGGCAGCTCAACTGCCGTCAGGCAGACGCCGTTGACCGCGATGCTGTCGCCGAGCTTGACGTCGCTCAGGTCGAGCTTGCCGGTTTCAACATGCACGCGTACATCGCCACCCTTTGGGGTCATTGCGCGGATGCTGCCGATGGATTCGATAATGCCGGTAAACATGGGGTTCTCCTTGAGAACGAAGCCAGCGCTAACGCGATGGCCGAGAATTATACGCTCGCCGATGCGACAGGGATGGCAGTGACTCGCCAGTCATCGCCCACCGCACGAATTTCAGTGATTTTCAGCTCCGGGGCATCCTTCATATAGGCCAACGGCCAGTCCAGTAAAGGACGCGCCGTGGAGCCAAGGAACTTGCCGGCAATAAAGATCACGAACTCATCGACCAGACCGAGCTGGGCAAACGCACCAGCCAAACGCGGACCGGCCTCGACTAGCACCTCGTTGACGCCACGGCTGGCCAATTCGACCAGCAACTGATGCAGATTCACCTGGCCGTCATCACCCGGCACGATCAAACATTCCGGGCCATTGGCGTATTGCTCTTCGACAGCCATGCAGGTCGCGACCAGCGCCGGGCCAGCCTTGAAGAAGGGTGCATCGAGCGGCACCCGCAGGCGTCCGTCGATCAGCACCCGCAGTGGCGGACGGCTCATGGCCAATGCGGTTTGCTGTTTATCCAGCCCCAGCTCGTCGGCGCGAACCGTCAAGCGCGCGCCATCGGCCAGCACGGTATCGGCGCCGGTCAGCACCACGGCCGCCTGAGCGCGCAAACGCTGCACCGCCGAACGCGCGGCCGGGCCGGTGATCCACTGGCTCTCGCCGCTTTCCATCGCCGTGCGACCGTCCAAACTCATGGCCAACTTGACCCGCACAAACGGCAAGCCATGCTCCATGCGTTTCAGAAAACCTTGATTGAGCTTGCGCGCTTCGCCTTCCAGCACGCCACTTTCAGTGGCAATGCCAGCATCGGCCAGACGCTGCAAACCGCGCCCGGCAACTTGCGGATTCGGATCACGCATTGCCGCAATCACTCGGCCGACACCGGCAATGACCAGCGCATCGGCGCACGGCGGGGTGCGGCCGTGGTGGCTGCAAGGCTCAAGGGTGACGTAAGCGGTGGCGCCCCGGGCCAGCTCACCGGCAGCGCGCAAGGCGTGAACTTCAGCGTGAGGTTCGCCGGCGCGTTCATGCCAGCCTTCGCCGACAATCTGCCCGTCCTTCACAATCACGCAGCCAACCCGAGGATTGGGGTGCGTGGTGTAGTGACCTTTGCGTGCCAGTTCCAGCGCGCGAGCCATGAAGTGGGCGTCGAGGATGGCCTGCTCGGCGGCGGTGGTCATTCTTTCACCGGTTCGCGGGCGAGGCGGTCGATTTCTTCGCGGAACTCGTTGAGATCCTGGAAGCGCTTGTACACCGAAGCGAAACGGATGTAGGCGACTTCATCAAGCTTTTGCAGCTCGGCCATGACCAGTTCGCCGACCACGAGGGATTTGACCTCGCGCTCGCCGGTGGCGCGCAGCTTGTGCTTGATGTGGACCAGAGAGGATTCGAGGCGCTCGACGCTCACCGGACGTTTCTCCAGGGCGCGTTTAATGCCCGCTCGTTTTTTTTTTTCGTATTACGTTTGTTT